>NZ_PNCZ01000021.1:0-123219 GCF_005887425.1 Pseudoalteromonas sp. S2721 | reverse complement strand
AAATGTGCACTGCGTTTGTTTATGTTGCTAAATGTGCACTGCGTTTGTTTATGTTGCTAAAGAATAAGACTAATTAACAGAATACAGAGGAACTAATATGTCTGCCCCCATCAAGCTTTTGAGCTTTTCTATTGCCTTTGTTTGTATTTTATTATCATTAAATTTTGGCCTGAGATCATCAATGGGCTTTTTTATGGCCCCGATTTCTGATGAATTTGGTTATGGTAGAGAAGTTTTTGCTTTCGCACTCGCTTTACAAAACTTATGGTGGGGTTTATCACAACCCTTTGCAGGAGCACTCGCTGATAAATATGGAACATGCAAAACAGTCATTGTTGGCGCGCTTTTATATGCGGGTGGTCTTTATGTAACAGCTTCATCAAATTCCATATTGAGTTTGAATTTGGGTGCAGGCTTACTTATGGGGATGGGTATTGCTGCAACAGGGTTTGGCGTTGTTTTACCTGCTATGGCAAAAATGGTTTCTCCGGATAAGCGAGCATTTGCACTTGGCTTAGGGAGTGCTGCTGGCTCCGCAGGGCAATTAATATTTGTTCCCGTTGCACAGGATTTTATTGCAGCTTATGGCTGGAGTAATGCTCTAATGTTATTAGCTGGTGGTGCATTATTAATGGCTTTAATGGCTGGGGTATTTAAAGAAAATACAGACCCTGAACAAATGTCACAACCAATCACTGCAAAGCAAACAGTGAAAGAAGCGTTGAATGAAGCACTCAGCTATCCACATTACTGGTTAATAGTGATCGGCTTTTTTGTATGTGGTTTTCAATTAGCGTTTATTACAGTACATATGCCAGCATTTTTAAGTGACAGAGGTTTTACCGCAAACGTTGCCGTAGCAAGTTTAGCTCTTATTGGCTTGTTTAATATTTTCGGCTGTTTGGTCTCTGGGGCTTGGTCTGGTAAGTATTCTAAAAAGAATTTATTAACGCTTATATATGCACTGAGAGCTATTGCTATAGCGCTATTTATGCTTTTACCAATGACTGAAACATCAGTAATTTTATTCTCAATCTTAACAGGCTTTTTATGGTTGGCCACTGTACCGCCAACTTCCGGACTCGTAGCACAGCTTTTTGGTTTGCCACATATGGGGTTACTTTACGGTATCGTATTTTTAAGTCACCAACTTGGTTCATTCAGTGGTGTTTGGCTAGGCGGTTATCTATACGACTTAACAGGATCATATGATGTCGTTTGGTGGAGTGCTTGTGTAATTGCACTTGTTACGGCTGCAATTCACGTGTTTATAGATGAGAGACCAGTTGAGCGGTTACGTATTACTACAAATTAAATAACACCTAGTCTTGTTTTCATAAAGTGAAAGGTGTGCTGCAGCACACCTTTTAATTTAGTTATTTACTTCAAAACATATTCAATTTTATGTAATTGACCAGTAAAAGCGAATGGTGCTTTATCGTAGTAGCTTCGGGTAACTGTTGAGCCAAGATCCTGACCAACATCAAGCGTTTCAGTGGCTGAATAGCGAACCGGAGGCACTTTATCCACTTTGCCAGAGGCAACCTTTTTACCGTTTACTATCAGTGTCGCTTGGCCGCCGTTAGGTGCTTTTCCTTGTTGGGTATATTCAAGGGTAAGCGTGACCTCGCCAGTAGGTAAAGCTTGTTCAGATTTAACAACATAGTGGTGCTCGTTAAAGAAATTCATCACGTAAACAGGTTTACTGTCTTCAACATATAAGCTGTAGCCAGCGCTTGAACCTCCTACAGCAACTAATACACCTTCTACACCTTGCTTTGGTACATTAAACGTTGCCGTAATAGAATGCGAACGGCCATAAACAGCAGGTGCGCTCCCTTCAGGGATACGATTAGTACCAGCTAAATAAGTAAACTGAGTTTTTCCTTTGGTTACACTGGGGCGTTCAGGATTAGTTGCACGTTCAACAAAGCGGTCATCTAATGGGTAAACATTAAATTTTTTCGCTTCTTGATCAAAAATTGAAATTAAAGTTCTTAATTTATCTGGGTATTTAGCAGATAAGTCAACAGCTTCAGAAAAGTCTTCTTCAATATTGTAAAGCTCCCATTTATCATTATCGAAACCAACAGAACCATTCAAAGCCCATGGTACTCCATGAAACGAAGCAGCCACCCAACCGTCATGATAAATTGCACGATGACCACCGGTTTCAAAATACTGAGTCGTACGTTTGCCTTTAGCATCTTTATCGTTCAGCGAGTACAGCATGCTCACACCAGCCATCGGCGTTTGCTCTACACCGTTAACAACTTTAGGCTCAGGAATGTGGGCTGCATCAAGTATGGTTGGTGCTATATCAATCACGTGATGAAACTGTGAGCGCAAGCCACCATGCTCTTTAATATATTTAGGCCATGACACAACAAGCCCATTTCGGGTGCCACCAAAATGTGAAGGGACACGTTTCATCCACTGGAATGGTGCTGAGCCTGCCCATGCCCAGCCAACAGGAAAGTGGTTCTCGTGCAGCGGGCCACCTAGCTCATCTATTTTAGCTAGTTGCCCTTTGATTGTGTCGGCAATGCCATTTTGCGTCATCATATTGTTAAGTGTGCCAGTGACGCTGCCTTCAGCACTTGGGCCATTATCACCAGCGATAAAAACAATCATGGTGTTATCAGCATCAGGTAACTGCGAAACCGCATCCAGTAATCGACCAACATGATAATCTGTGTGCGCAGTAAAGCCTGCGAACACCTCTTGGTGACGGCTAAATAGCTTTTTCTCGTCAGCAGAAAGAGAGTCCCATGCTTTTATTTCTTTAGGTCGTTCTGTAAGTTTAGTATTCTGTGGGGCTATACCAAGCGACTTTTGCCGAGCTAATGTTTCTTCGCGAACTTTATCCCAACCCTGATCAAATTGACCTTTAAACTTGTCGTTCCACTCTTGCGGTGCATGAAGCGGGGCGTGTGTTGCGCCTGTTGCAAAATACATAAAGAACGGCTTTTCGCTATCGATAGATTCTTGTTGCCCCATCCATTTGATTGCGTCATCAACCAAGTCTTCGGTTAAATGATAACCTTGCTCAGGCTTTTTAGGTGGTTCAACCGGTGTGGTGTTTCTGAATAATTGCGGTTCCCATTGGCTAGTTTCACCTCCCTGAAAGCCATAAAAATATTCAAAACCTAGGCCTGTCGGCCAATGGTCAAATGGACCAATAGGGCTGGTTTCCCAGTCTGGAGTGTTGTGCCATTTACCCCAAGCCGCTGTGTTATAACCATTTTCTTTTAGAATCTGGGCAATACTCGCAGTTTCATCAGGCCAAACACTATGATAGCCAGGGTAGCCTGTTGAAAGCTCAGTAATTGTTCCCATGGCAACTTGATGGTGGTTTCTACCTGTAAGAAGAGCTGCGCGTGTTGGCGAACAAATAGCTGTGGTATGAAAGCGGTTAAACTTTAAACCTTCATTGGCTAGTTTATCGATTGATGGGGTTGGAATTGGGCCGCCAAAAGTACTTGGGTGACCAAACCCAAAATCATCTAATAAAATAACCACAACATTAGGTGCACCTTTTGGTGCTTTTATTGGTTGTGGATAATCTTGTTTAGAGTTTTCAAACGTTTTGCCAATCTTTCCTTGAAACTCTGGTGCGGCTATTGGTAAAACACTTCTATCTATTTCAGATGCGTTCACTTGGCTAAACCCAGAAAGCAATAGCAATGAAATAATACTACCTACTCGTTTTAAACGATTCATCCCTTTCTCCATGGTAATAATTACCGACATGTTGGTATGTAATAGTGAGTATTTAGTCACTAACTTAGTAACTATAGTCCAAGGTAATTGTTTAAATAAAGTACGTTTTGTGTTTTTAAAGGTTGTTTTTAGTGGTAATTCTTTTTGATTAATCCATTAAGGTTGGTTCTTTGGATTTGAGCTTAATAACGGTTTTTAAATTTAATTTGAATCTATTAAAGTTAAGAAAAGACAGTATTTCTGCCGCCTCTTTTTGCTTCATAAAGGTGTAAGTCGACTCTTTTTGCTGCCTGTTCTGACGTTTCGTTTGATGCAATTTCAATAACACCTAAGCTTATCGTTGCGCTTATATCCTCATCTTTTTTATAAAGCCTTGAAAAACTTTGTTTATTTCGTTTTCTACTTCAGTAGCAGCAAGCTGAGAAGAGAATAATAGAAAGCAAAAAATCCTAAACATTTTAAATGTTACTCCGTCAGGAATTATTATCCATAATATTAATTTTGCAGATGTTCTGGCTAGCATTCATAGTGAATGTAGCAGGTTTGTTTTGGTCAAATAGCATAAGGCTGAACTTCATTGAACAGCCTTGTGGAAAGTTGTTAAAGCTAAGAGTTTGGTTCAAGCACTTTACTGTCATCCACTAATTTAGTTGTTTGTAAGTTCGCAGCCGCTTGCCTTTCGCTATATCGGTCTACGAGCCAGTCCAGCTTGTCTCTGGTTAGTAAAGTAAATTTAATTAACTCTTCCATCACATCGACAATGCGCATTCTAAACGACGACTCTTTCATATTGCCAGCCTCGTCAAACTCTTGCCAAGCTTTTGCGACTGATGACTGATTTGGTATCGTTAACATACGCATCCAGCGACCAAGAATGCGCATGTTATTTACAGCATTAAAGCTTTGCGAACCGCCAGATACCTGCATTACGGCTAGCGTCTTACCTTGTGTTGGTCTAACAGCACCATCAGTGAGTGGGATCCAATCTATTTGATTCTTGAGCACAGCTGACATATTGCCGTGAATTTCAGGTGAGCACCAAACCTGTGCTTCGGACCATTTCACAAGCTCTCGCAGCTCTTGTACTTTTTGATTGTTTACTGACTCTCCATTATCAAATAATGGTAATCCATCTGGGTTAAATATTTTAACTTGAGCACCTAAGTGTTCAAGTATTCTTGCGGCTTCTTCACTCGCAAAACGGCTAAACGACGTTTCTCGTAAAGACCCGTATAAAATTAAAACTCGAGGTTTGCTTGTGCTTGCATTATCGAAAGTCGGGGTTACGTCAAACTTTGCATCATTTAAGTATTTCATTACATCTCCTGAATGATTGAGGCTTACCTAGTAAGACGTAATGTTTTTCAAAAAGACGAAGTGTTAGCAGAACTTTTTTTGTTTGGGGTGGTAATCAACTAAGTTGCCGTACTTATCGATTTCAAAGTCACAACAACAATCGAATAATGCCTTCAATTTTGATCGACTTTTTTGCAGCCTTGATTTGTAGGTTGAGTAACTGATGTTTAACTTCAAAGCTTCCTCTTTTTGAGAGTATCCTTCGAGATCTATTTTTCTAATTAGATCCGCTTCTTCTTCGGGCATAGCTTGTAAAAAAGGTTCAATGCACTTTATGAGTTCAGCTTTTACGGTTTTGTTTTCTTGTTGCGAAATAATATCATCAAGCTCTATTTCTACATGCTTATTTTGACGCCTATAAAAGTCAACAATAACATGGTGTGCTATTTGAAATAACCAAGCCTTTAAACTTCGCTGATCTTGTAAGTGATGAATATTAAGATGTGTTTTTAACAGAATATCTTGTAAAAGTTCTTCAACATCAGCAGGGTTCGATATTTTTGTGGTTAAAAAAGCACGTAAACTATTTTTGTATTCAAGCCAGATTTGTTCGATGGACATAATAGTATCGTTGTTGGGATTTAATCGTTAGTTTATCAAAAATAGTACAGAGCCTGCATGTGGCAGGCTCATTTTAATTACTATACCAAATAAGATTAGAGCCAGAGTCCTATATCCTTGTTTTTGAAGTAAAATAAAGTTTAATGGCTAGCTTATTAATTCTAGAATGAAATTTTAGTTCGTGTTTTTTTATAATCACTAAAGGTATGGCGTTGCTATAAGTTTTATCTCAAAAATATGATTTTTGTGCCTTAAATGGTATTGTCCTCAGTGTAAATTTAATTAAAAGGAATTACTTTTTTATGCTAAATAAAATGCTTCTTAGTGGTGCTTTTCTATTTTCTGTTACTGCAATGGCTGACATGCCAGCCTACTTTAATAATGAGATAGATCAAGAGTATCGCGCGGTTTTAAAGCACATGGATGAAATGATGCCGCAAACCGATTTAGAGCTTGCTTACTTACCCTCTTTTTACCCGTTTAGCATCTTTGATATTCATGCCACAAAATTGAAAAATGACAAAGATAAGCAAGCGTTTACTAACTTTAATTTAGGCGTGCTTGGTAGTCAGTTTTTAAATGTAGAACCGCAGGTTGGAACAAAACTTCCTAATTTAGTTATTTGTAAAAAAGATAAGTGTACGGAACAAAGGCTAAAGCAAATTAGCTCATTTTTAGCTGTATCGGAGGAGCAAATCTTAGCTTTTAAAAATAACATTAGCTTGAACCTTGTACAATTAACTGCGCCGAATGTTTATCGTATTAACAATACTTTTTACTCCCCAACTCAATTATTAAGCTATACACCATCAAAGTATGCGGGTTTTGTACCATCTGCCGATTATAAAATTCTATCACCTGATACAGCCTCTAGTTTGATGGAGCTATCAGCTTATTCTCAAAAGCTCAGAGATTTAATGATTAAACATAAAGTTGCAGCTGTCACAAAAGATAAGAATGACAGCGTAAATGTAATTTTTGGCGGCCTTAGCGATAATCATTGGGGGGTGGTACTTTTAGACAAAAGTAATATACCTAGGAAAGGTGATAGAAATGCAATTGGCCTTGAGTATGACGTAATAAAACCACTCTCTGAGACAAGCTTTTATTATCAAACAAATTAAGTCTATTTTTATCAAAAAGTGTATAAATCAATAGAGTGAATTATGAGCTCATTTAAAAAATATAGATTAAAGAACTCTCGGTTTGGGTTGAAAAGTTTTGGTTTAATAGCACTATTTGTATCTTTAACAGGGTATGCCACCGAGCAGCAAATACAGCAGCAAGTTGATGCGTTTATTCAAAACCAATATAAAGATCATTTTCCAGAGTTAGTCTCTGATGATGAAGTTGGCCGGTTAAAGCGTTTTTATGAGCATATTGATGGCAGAGTCTCTATATTTTGGACTTATCAATCAGGCAATGTTTGGTTAGAGAAGCTGACTCTTATTGAGGTTCAAAATGACGGTTATAACGAGTTGTCGTCTATTTCTTTTAACGGAGTTGTAGAAAGTACAAATAAGGTAGGCGAAGAGCTTGTCATACAATTACGTACATATGATGAAAATGATCCTCGTTGCTGCCCCAGCAAGAAAACCACGTTACGCTACCGTATTTATAATGGTGAGCTAATTGAGTTATAGCCTGATAATTTGTCACCAGGCTATAAATCAAGAATTAGCAAATATGATATTCACCGCGTGGTTTGTTGCTGAACATAAAGGCCTGTAACTCAGATTTGAGTACTTCGATAATATCAGTTGTAAAGGGCGTTCTGATTTCGCCAGAGTCTAAATATCTAAGCAGATCAGTTTCATGCTTGAGTGCCGATTGAATAGAGTAGCTAATAGGATAAGTCACTTTAAACTGTTTGCGCGATATCACGTTATCGTGGTTTTCAATATCAACATAAAAAGTTAACTGTTCGTCTTCTTCGCAAATATCACTGCAGGTGCCTTGTTCGCGAATACAATCTAAGACAATATTTCTGATGAAAATATCAAATTCGTTCATATTAATCCTTTAATCTTTGCCCTTCCATTGGGTACAAATAAAACTAGCAAAAAGTAATTAATTTAGCCAATCCAATTTTGCATCTTTTGGATTAACTCTTTCTGAATGGGTTGATTTAATAGTATTAGGGGTGGGTAGTAGTTAGTTGATAGAGGATAGGATGCGCGATACACGTTTCACGCCTACGTTGTAGCATCGGCTTTATGCTGTGGCATTGATAAATTTTTACGAGAAACGAGAAACGAGAAACGAGAAATGAGAAACGAGAAATGAGAAACGAGAAATGAGAAACGAGGGGTGATGGGTGAGGTAAAACGCGATGTGAAATCGCTGCTACACAAGCAGGTTCAGACTAAATTTAAAATCTGACAGCTAAAGCCCGACCTACCATGTAGGTCGCTATTTATGGCGACAAGGCTCGAGGGAGATGCGCACCTCGCCTCTCGAATCTCGCACCTCGTAACTTTACTCTTTCCCTTAGTTACTCGCTAACTACCTCTAGAACCTAGCTCCTCGCCTCTAAAACCTCGCCTCTTACAATCTCTGCACCTTTACTTAGCGCACTGAGTTTGGCGCTTGCTATCTGGCGAGGGAGGGGAGCCATACCGCAGTTTGTGCATGGGTAAAGCTTGTCGGCATCAACGTATTTCAGAGCTTCGCGTAATGTGTGTGCGACCTCTTCAGGGGTTTCAATTTCATTGCTCGCTACATCAATGGCGCCAACCATCACTTTTTTTCCGCGTATCAGTGCTAATAGCTCAATAGGTACGCGAGAGTTGTGGCACTCAAGTGAAATAATATCGATATTCGATTTTTGAAGTTTTGGGAATACTTCTTCATATTGACGCCATTCATTGCCCAGTGTTTGTTTCCAATCAGTGTTAGCTTTAATGCCGTAGCCGTAGCAAATGTGTACGGCGGTTTCGCACTTTAAGCCTTCAATTGCTCTTTCGAGGCACTTAATGCCCCAGTCATTTACATCATCGAAAAACACATTAAACGCAGGCTCATCAAATTGAATAATATCAACACCTGCAGCTTCGAGCTCTTTCGCTTCTTGATTGAGGATTTTGGCAAATTCCCATGCTAGTTTTTCACGGCTTTGATAGTGGGCGTCATACAAGGTATCGATCATGGTCATTGGCCCTGGCAATGCCCATTTTATAGGTTGCTTGGTTTGCGAACGTAAAAACTTGGCGTCTTCAACAAACACGGGTTTGCTGCGTGACACCGGGCCAATCACACTTGGTACACTGGCTTCGTAGCGATTTCGAATGGTCACTGTTTTACGGTTCTCAAAATCAACGCCATTTAAGTGTTCGATAAAGGTCGTTACAAAGTGCTGGCGGGTTTGCTCGCCGTCGCTCACGATATCAACACCAGCTTGTTGCTGCTCTTGTAAGGCAACACGCAGCGCGTCTTGTTTGCCGTCGATAAGTTCTGCACCTTGCAATTTCCAAGGTGACCATAAGGTTTCAGGCTCAGCAAGCCAAGCTGGTTTTGGTAAACTGCCTGCTGTTGATGTAGGTAATAACTTTTTCATTTTTAATCTCATTAAATTGCGTAGTTGGCAGACCATTTTTCAAGTACTGACTGATAAGGCTTAATAAAGTGCTGCTCAGTAAATTTACCTTGTGCAATCGCAAGTTGACTGCGCTCTTCACGGTCGTAAACAATTTGCGTGATAGAGTGATCGGCGTTTCTTAAATTTGGTTGATAGCAACTACCCGCCACAGCATTGGCGTTATAAATTTCTGGACGGTAGATTTTCTGGAATGTTTCCATGGTGCTAATCGTGCTGATCAACTCTAAGTTGGTGTAATCGTTCAGCAAGTCACCAAAGAAATAAAAGGCCAGCGGAGCGACTGTGTTTGGTGGCATAAAATAGCGCACCTGCAAGCCCATTTTTTTAAAGTATTGCTCGGTTAATGACGACTCATTTGGTAGGTATTCAGCACCTAAAATTGGGTGTTGGTTTTCTGTGCGATGGTACGTTTTGTTATCAGACACGCTTAAACAAATAACCGGTGGTTTTTTAAAGTGCTGTTTGTAAGTCTCTGAGTCAATAAAGTATTTAAAGAGTTTACCGTGTAAGTCACCAAAGTTTTCGGGAATGCTAAATTCATTTTTCGCTTTGTTATGATCAAGCAGCAGTACACTAAAATCATAATCGCGTACGTAAGATGAAAAGTTATTACCAACAATACCTTCGATACGTTCATTAGTTTGGTGATCAATGATATTAGTTTTTAGCACTTCAATTGACGGGAATGCCTCTGTGCTTTGTGCAATTTCTAAATCAACAGAGATGATCTCAAGCTCGACAGAGTAGCGGTCGCCTTGCGGGTTATCCCAGTTTGCTAGCGCATTAAAGCGGCTATCAATCATTTTTAATGCGTTACGTAAATTCTGTTGGCGACTTTCACCGCGAGCTAGGTTCGCAAAGTTTGTAGTCAGTCGCGTGCTATTTGACGGATGATAATTTTCGTCGAGGCTAATGCTTTTAATTTTAAATCTGAAGTCGTTGTTCATGGCAATGTATCCAAAAGTCCTGAGATAAATGATTGCTGCTCACCTTCCTTAAATCGCTAGGTCATTAACCTTAGGTTGCTCTGCAGCGGTAATAAATTTATACGTTATCAATACCATGAAGAAAAACGTTTTAATTTCAGGTAAAACATGAGACAGATTCATGCATATTTGCTGTTTTAGTAAAATATTTAGGAACGCAGAATGAAAAAATGCTTCAAAGTCATTTTGGACGTCTAGATTTCTAAAGTTACATATTGAAGTTGCAGTAATTTCATATAAAACGTGAGTAATATTCACTACTTAACAGGACTTTTGAGAGCAACCCCGTACTTTATTGTTGTTATACTCGGTTTCACAAATCAACAACACAGACAAATACAATGAATGAATTAATCGTGCTTATTATCGCTTGCGCCATACTTGGTAGCGGGGTTGGCTTTTTAGCTGGGCTGTTAGGAATTGGTGGAGGCCTAGTGATCGTGCCTATATTAAGCATGATCTTGCTGTATTTTCAGGTGTTACCCGCAGAGCAAGTGGTGCTGGTGGCGATTGCTACATCGCTCGCCTCAATTCTTTTTACTTCAACGTCATCAGCTATTGCCCATCATAAAAATGGCAATGTGCCTTGGCAATTGGCTCCGTGGGTAATGACAGGGGTTGCACTAGGCGCACTTATCAGTGGCTTTTTGGCTTCGCTATTACCCGCAAATGTGGTGCGAATTGTATTCGCTGTGAGTGTGGTGCTTATTGCATTAAAAATGATTTTCAGCAGTAAAAACGATAGCCAAACAACACGAACGCTACCTAATAAAGGCCTTTTGACACTTTATACAACCATCACGGGGGGTCTATCTGCCATGATAGGTATTGGCGGTGGTGCGGTACTTGTGCCGCTACTGACGTTTTTCTCGGTCGATATGAAAAAAGCCATTGGCTGTGCCTCGGCGTGCGGTATTGTCATTGCGCTATTTGGCTCTGTGGGTTACATCAGCTCAGGCAGTCAGTACTTTACATTAAAAGAGGGCTTTGCTGGATTTGTTTATTTGCCTGCCTTGTTTGGCATTGTGTGTACTTCGTGGTTTACTGCGCCATTAGGTGCAAAAGCAACGCATCATTTACCCGTCTCTACTATTAAAAAAATATTTGCTGGGCTGTTGGTTATTATGGCTGTGAATATGCTTACAAAATAGTGTTAACTTATTAATTCGACAACGCAAAAACGGTTTGTTAATGTCAGTTAAGTAGTAATTAGGCTGCTTAACTGCGCGCTTATTTTGGCTTTAGGCGCTAATAAAGGATTCATTTTTTAAGGAACCTGTTATGGATCGTCGGTGCTCTCTAGCAAGTAAAAAAACGCTAAGCGCTTTATTTGTTGCTCTATCAATGTTGGCTTTACCTGTGACTGCTGAGCCTACAAAGTCACTCGAAACTCATCACGCTTTAATGGGCCAAATTCTCAATGCAAACCAACAAACACCGCTTACAGGTTTTGCACTTCATGTGATTGTTGATGATGGACATGCTTTTTCAACGGCAAAGCAAAGTAAAGAAAATGCGCCGCAAGTTATTAACCCAAACAGTTTATTTAGAATTGCCAGCGTGACTAAAACCTTCACTGCAGCAACGGTGCTACGTTTGCAGGAAGAAGGTAAATTAAACCTTGATACAACACTTGATAAGTTAATTTCTGACGACTTTTTTGCGCTTCTTGAAAGCGATGGCTATGTCCTTGATAAAATGACGCTTAAGCAAGTGCTGAGTCATACAGCAGGGCTATACGATCACGCTCAAAGCGATCAGTATTTAGCTGGCATAATGGCAAATCCGCAGCAAGATATTACGATGCGCGAGCAAATTAAAGGGTGTGTAGAGTGGGGCGACCCAGTTGGCAAACCTGGCGAGCTTTTTTCATATTCAGATACCGGATATGTGTTACTCGGCCATATTATTGAAAGAGTGACAGATTTACCCTTGCCTGAAGCGGTTCGAAAGTACTTAGGTTTTGACAAAAATCATATCGAAAATGTGGTCTGGGAACGTGGTGATTCAGTTGCTGTGGATGATTCGCGACGCGTGCATCAATACTTGCACGGCACCGACACCTTTAATTGGAGTCCAACTGTCGATTTATATGGTGGCGGTGGGCTTGTTGCCAGTCCAATTGGTATGGCTAAATTTTATCAGGCTTTATTTTCAGGTAAGGTCTTCAAACACCCAGAAACGCTCAAACTGATGCTCTCTAATAAAGGCTTACCTGCAGGTAGCCCTTATCGTTTAGGTGTATTTGCAAAAGAATATAACGGCACTTTGGTTTATCAACATGGTGGCTTTTGGGGCACTTTGGTGATGTATGAGCCAACAACGCAGGTGGTGGTCGCAGGAGCTGTTACTCAGCAAAAAGACTATGCCCAGCTTGAAAAAGTGATGAGTGATTACTTAACATTACAAGCAAAATAAGCGCAATGAGTGTTACAATGACCCGTAACTTATTTCAGATTTAAATTAAATGTCTAAGCTTTGTTCAACTTGGTTGGTGATAATGTGTGTTTTGCTCTCTTTTGTAGGGCAGGTTATTGCGTCGCCGTCTGAGTTACCTTGTGAAAGTGAAGATATTTATCAGCTCGCTGCACTTGATAGCGCAACCAACCAAATCAGCCCGAGTGAAACTAATGATTGCTGCAATATCGATTGCTGTGAATTAGGGTGTTCTTGCATAGCAAGTTTATGCTCACCAATCTTGTATTTAGACCTTGAAGTTAAAAAAATTAAGTTGCCCTATTTTGCTGGTTTTCGATTCAGTGATCAGCCACAACCCCCCAACTTAATTGCACGGCAATTATATCGCCCACCCATTTTTACCTCTTAACCAAAACCTATAAGTTGGCATTTGCTCGCCTATAGGTGCTGGTTAATGAAAATTTATTTGTCATTACAATAAGCATTCTAAGAGGTAAAAATGCGTCAAAGACTATTTAAATTAGCCGCGGTTACACTGCTATTGCCATCGGCTGGTTATACAAGTGCACATGAAGATGAACATCATCATGAAGAAAAAAGTATCGAGCGAATTCAGGTCAGAGCGTCACGTTTAGGGCGTATTGTGACAGAATCAGCTACTCGCACTGAGATTATTAACGGTGAAGAAGTTCAAGAAAAGGCATTAATGCGGCCTGGAAATATTTCGATGTTAGTTGCTGAAACAGGGGGGGTTAGGGTGCAAACAACATCACCGTCACTAGGCAGCGCGAATATTCGTTTGCAAGGTTTGTATGGTCGATATACCCAGTTACTAAGCGATGGCTTGCCACTTTATGGTGGGCAAACGGCTTCGATTGGCCTTTTACAAATTCCACCTACTGATCTTGCAAATGTTGAGATAATTAAAGGTTCTGCCTCATCTTTATATGGTGGTTCAGCACTTGGTGGTGTAATTAACTTAATTTCGCGAACACCTGCCGACGAGTTTGGCGGCGAGGTATTATTTAATGCGACATCTAAAGATGGCCAAGATGTAACAACCTATTTATCGGCGCCGATCAATGAGTCGTTCGCAAGCTCTTTGACGGCGGGCATTCATCATCAAGCAAAACAGGATCTGGATGATGATGGTTGGATAGATATGACACAGTATGAACGGGTCACTGCAAGGCCTAGGCTTTACTATCAAGGCGAAAATGGAGAAAACCTCTACTTAACTCTTGGAGGGATGAAAGAACAGCGTAAAGGTGGCACTGAAGCTGGGGCTTTAATGCCTGATGGTCTGCCATTTGTGCAGCAGCAAGATACACTCAGAACAGACTTAGGTTTTGTTTATGATCAAGCATTAGCTGAAGAACTTGATTTAAATGTTCGTGGCTCAGCAATGGAACAAGATCATGATCACCAGTACGGTCAGGTATTTGAAAAAGATAAGCATAATAGTTATTTACTTGAGTCGAGTGTGTCAGGTTATTTGCACAATACTGCTTGGTTGGTAGGTGTTGCTTATCAAACAGAGCAGTTTTCCTCACAGACATTTTCGGCGTTTGACTATCGTTATGAGGTGCCAGGACTGTTTTCACAAATTGATTACCAAGCAACGGATGATTTATCAATGTCAGTGAGTGCTCGTGCAGATGATCACAGTGAGTATGGCAATCAATTTAGTCCCCGACTTTCTGTACTCTATAATCCAGAAAACTGGCTATTTAGAGGTGCATACGGTAAAGGGTATTTTGCACCAACCCCTTTTATTGAAGAGATTGATGAGGTCGGTTTATCACAGCTTGAGCCCATTGATGACTTACAAGCAGAGCAAGCAGATACAGCTTCATTCGATATTAGCTACATTGCTGGTGATTTAGAAACCAGCATAACGTTATTTTCATCAAATATTGAGCATGTTACAGAGCTTGAATCCTCTCAAGTTGGCAGTGAAAAAGCCGTTCGACTTGTAAACAGCCAAGGGCAAACACAAATCAGAGGCGCAGAGTTTTTAATGCGCTATCGCTGGCATGATATTAAGTTTACCGGCAGCTATTTATATACCGATGCAACGAAGCAAAATCAGGCAGGGGATGGTCGCGAAAAACTCACACTAACACCAGAGCACTCGGCTGGACTTGTTGTAATGTGGGAGGAGCATGGCAGTCATCTAGTTGGTTTTGAAGCCTATTATACTGGTACTCAGCGTCTTGAAGACAACCCTTACCTTGAACGAAGCAAACCATATTGGCATTTGGGGTTGTTAGGTCAAATAACCACGGGTAACGTAAGCTGGTTTGTAAACGCAGAGAACTTACTTAACGTTCGTCAAACAAAAGAACATCCGCTCACCTTGCCTGAGCAAGCTGCAAGTGGACGCTGGACAACTGATATATGGTCTCGAAATGACGGTTTTACCGTTAATGCAGGCATGCGAATTCAATTTGGTGGTTAATTAATAAATACCCAAGCCGCTCATACTTTGTTGGGCGGCTTACTTATTTTTAAACCAACACTCAAAAAACTCTATAAACGCTTTCACTTGCCGAGGTTGAAATTGCCTGCTCGGATATATCACCTGTAGGCCGACACTTTTTTTATCGCTGTGGCTAAAGCCTCGAACATACTCATCTAGTATCAAAATAAGGTCGCCTGTTTTGAGGTCATTTTTGATATCAATGTATGATTTTAAGGCTATGCCATGGCCTTGATTTGCCCAGCGTCTGATCACCTCACCGTCTGAGCATGAAAGGTGGGGAGCTACTTTAATAGAAAAGTGCGTGTTATCTACCTCAAAATGCCAGTCATTTAGCGGTTGCCCAAGTCGCTCAAGTACAAGGCAACGATGATTTTTTAAATCTTCGGGATGCCTTGGCAAGCCAAACGATTTTATATAGCTAGGTGAGGCGCATAGCACACGGCGGTTATTACATAGCGGGCGGCTAATCAAGTTACTATCAGGCAAATTGCCGAATCTAAATGCCAGATCAATACCTTCCTCAACAATATTGGTGACCCCATCTGTCAGTACTAAATGCGGTTTAACATTTGGGTGATTATTGATGAATTCTGCTAATGCGGGTGCAACAAACTGGCGACCAAAGTCAGATGTTGCAGAGAGTTTTAGCTGGCCTCTTAGGCTTTGTTGTGACTCTTGAAGTATGTTTTCAGTATTTTCGACTTCTGCTAATACTCTTAAACAGCCACTATAAAAACGTTCGCCTGCATCTGTTAAGGCAATACTGCGCGTATTACGCGTTAATAATCGCGTATCGTAATTTTGCTCAATTTTATTAATTCGTGCTGTCATGCTTGCAGGCGAAAGCCCCAATTTTCTTCCCGCAGCGGCTAACCCTCCCGCTTTTACAACGTGAACAAAAAGCGCCATATCATCAATTTTTGACATTATTCTTCAGTTTTAATGAATACTGATTTAACTCTAAGGCTAATTATAAATTTAGTCAAAATAGTTAAACTCATTTCATCACTTGAAGGAGATAGAAATGCAGCTTAATCACGCTCTGCTTTTAGCAACGAATATCCAGCACATGGCTCAGTTTTTAGAGTCGTCGTTAGGCCTTAAAAAGGGGCCAAGGCCAGCATTTGGTTTTGATGGTGTTTGGTTATATGACGACTTGGATACGCCATGCATTCATATAGCAGCTAAGTTTGGCATAAATGAATCGCAATCTGATTACTTAAGCCAAGCTTCGGTATCAACAGAAGCAGTTGGCTTATCAACGGTTGACCACCTTGCTTTCTTTGCAACTGATTATCAAGAAGTTAAAGCACGGCTAAAAGCAACTTCAATACCATTCGTTGAGCGGGAAGTGCCGGCAGCGAATGAGCATCAAGTGTTTATTCAAGGGCCTGATGGCTTAAAAATAGAAATTTTATTTAAACGCAGCGAGCTTATTTAAAAGGTACACACATGAAAAATAGAGTATTTAATCCAGACCAAATTGGTCATCATAAAACCGCAAATAAAATAGTAATGGCTCCTATGACCCGTTCACGTACGGCTCAACCAGGTGATATTCCGACAAGTCTAATGGCAGAATATTATGCGCAACGAGCCAGTGCGGGTTTTATAGTATCAGAGGCGACGCAAATTTCTGCACAAGGAAAGGGCTACTCATTTACCCCCGGGATTTATACTGAAGAGCAAATCAACGGATGGCGCAAAGTAACGCAAGCCGTTCATCAGCACAATGGACTCATTTTTTCTCAGTTATGGCATGTTGGCAGAATGTCGCATAGTGTCTTTCATCCAGACGGCTTGCCGGTTGCGCCAAGTGCTATTGCCCCAAATGCGCAAGTGTGGGTGGTTGATGAAAATGGCGAAGGCCAAATGCTTGATTGTCCTACACCACGTGAATTATCGACCAATGAAATAAAGGGCATCGTTCAAGACTATAAACAAGCTGCTTTAAATGCGATTGAAGCAGGGTTTGATGGCGTTGAGGTACATGCAGGTAATGGCTATTTAATTGATCAATTTCTAAGACAAACATCAAATAAACGTAGTGACGAATACGGCGGTAATATTGAAAATAGAGCAAAGTTCGCGCTGCAAATCATTACTGCAATTAGTCAAGCTATCGGCCCAGAAAAAACGGCTATTCGATTAGCACCTTTTATTACACAAAGAGGCATGGATGATCCGCAAGCAATCGATGTCATTCTATATTTAGCTAAAAAGTTTGATGAACTTGGCATTGCTTATCTGCATTTAGCGGAAGCTGATTGGGATGATGCTCCCCTCGTAACCGATGAGTTTAGAGTTAAATTACGTGAAATCTTTAATGGAAAAATTGTGGTGGCAGGAAACTACACATTAGCAAAGGCCGATAAACTCATTGGTGAAGGCTTAGTTGACTATGTTGCATTTGGCAGAAAGTTTATTGCAAATCCAGATTTACCTTATCGCTTAGAGCACAATTTACCTCTAAATGAAATATCAGATCCTACTACTTTATTTGGTGGTGATGAGCAAGGTTACACAGACTATCCAGTATTTCAGGGGGAATAAATGATGAAATTTTTAAAGCCAATTTTAATTGCGTCGGTATTTGTTTTAAGTTGCTTAGGTGTTGCTCAGGCTAAGGAGGCAACATCTGCATTTTGGCCTGATGATGCTCAACTTGTGATCTCTATTTCGATGCAGTTTGAGGCCACAGCGCAAGACCAATCAGATCCGGGCCCGTTTCCACCGCAAGAGGTTGGGTATCCTGACACCATTTCGCCTTCTTGGTACCAATACGGCATGAACGAGGGCATTCCTAGGCTGCTAGATTTATGGGATAAGCATGATATTAAAGTCACCTCTCACATGGTTGGCAGAGCTGTTGAGTTAAACCCTGAGTTAGCAAAAGAAGTGGTTCAACGCGGGCATGAAGCATCAGGGCACGGACAAACATGGACCCCTCAATACTCTATGAGTGAAGAGCAAGAGCGACAGTCATACATAAAAAGTGCAAATATCATTGAAAAAGTAACAGGGCAGCGGCCTGTGGGCTTTAACGCTTTTTGGATGAGGCATTCAAAAAATACCCTCAAAATTCTTAAAGAATTAGGTTTTATTTACCACATAGACGATTTATCTCGTGATGAGCCATCGCTAACACCTGTTGGAAGTGACGACATTGTTGTTGTTCCATACACGTTTAGAAACAACGATATAGTTCGTTACACTGGCAGCACAGCCATGACTGGTAAGGCATATTTACAAGAGCTTAAAGACGAGTTTGATGTGCTCTACAAAGAAGGCAAACAACGTAGAAGGATGATGTCTATCAGTGCTCACGATAGATTAGCGGGCACTCCCGCCAGAGTGAAAGCGTTGGACGACTTTATAACCTATGCAAAGCAGCACAAAGGGGTTAAGTTTATGCGTAAAGATGACATAGCAAAATGGATGTTACGCCAAGACAATGTGCCAAAAAATCAGCCCCGTACTTTTACAGAGGATTTGTTATGAAATACACAGTAACCTTTATTGCACTACTTTTATCTGGTTGCGCCTCACAGCAGCAAACGGGTGAGTTTGAGGATGTAGTAATCGCAGATCATCACTGCCCAGGGGAAATAGATCGAAGCTATAACACCACGATTTATAGCTCTGATGAACCTGAAAAAGTTGGCAAAACTGAAGTTATAACGCGTTGCAATCCAGTTAAAACAGAAACTGAATTTGAGAGAGATTTAAAGCAGAAACATTAGCTTTTACGTATCGGTTATGGTGTGTCCAGTAAGGCTGCTATTGTTAAGCAGCCTTTAGCTAGGCTTTTAGTTGGCTTAACAAAAAAACTAGTGTCTCACTTGTGTGCGCTTATGGGCGGGAGAAACGCCCGTCCAGCTACTGTAAGCGCGAACAAACGAATTTGTTTCGCTAAAACCGAGTAAAAAGGCGATTTCGATAATTGGTAACTCAGTTTGCATTAAGTAGTGCTGCGCAAGGTCTTCTCGTACTTGTTGTAAGACTTTTTGATAACTTTGCTTTTCAGCTGTTAGTTTTCGTTGTAGAGAGCGTTTGCTGAGTGCTAGCTCTGAGGCAACATGTTCAATGTTACTTTGCCCTTGAGGTAGGGATTTAAACAAAATACTTGATACCTTGTCAGTAAGGCTTTGTTCGCTGATAACATCTTGCAGCTTACGTTTTAAATCTCCCTCAAAGCACGACAACATTACTTGATTACTAGTTAAAAATGGCGCTTTTGCATCTTCTGCTAAAAATGTCACGCTAGGGGTATTCCCCACTCTCAGCGGGCAACCAAAGTAGGCTTCGTATTCCATGAGCTTTTCAGGTAGCTCTGGCACAATAACCGTAACAGGGTTAATTTGTTTTCGAGTAGCAAGGCGAGTGAGTTGTGTAAAAAATACCAGCTCTGCCAAGCTGTAGCACTTGGGCAGCGTATCAATAAAACCATAACAGCTTACTTGGGCTTTTGTATGAGTGTTGGTAATTTCAAGTGCTAGCTCCATAGGGCCAATTAGTGGTTTGTACTGTTGTAACCTCGCTAAAGCAGCATTTAAGTTTGGGCTACAAATCGCGGCAAAAATTGGTACGTCAAATGATTCTATTGTCATGACTTCGGCAAGTTTTAAGGGTAACTCAATGCCGTTTGCTGCTGTCTCTACACCCTGCCATAATTGGAAGTATTGAGCGGGCGTTAAGTATACTTTATCTTGAGAGAATAAACCTGAAGGCAACTGGGCATAAGCCAGTGCCTCTTCTAGGTTGATTTCTAAATCATTGAGTAATACTTGCCAGTTGGGAGGGATCAAAAACTTGCTGGCTCGTTTCATATTAGTTTCCGCTTTTTTCCATAAACTGACGAGAAATTTTTAACACAGTTTTGCGAGGCAATAAAGGGATCACCCAATTGAGCATAAATTTAAGCGGCGCTTCATTAAAAGCAATTAACTGACCTTTTTGCATTGCCTTGTAACCACACAGTGCCACAGAATGCGCTGATTTAGCATTCTTCCAAGCATCTACCCCTTGTAGATCACCTGCTTCAACAAAGCCTGTTGCTACTGTTCCTGGGCATAACGCGGTGACCGTAATGTTTTTATCTTTTACTTCTTCTGCAATTGCTTGACTGAATGAAGTCACAAACGCTTTCGTTGCATAATATACCGCTTGCAGTGGGCCGGGCATAAAGGAAGCTGTAGACGAAATATTTAAAATTTTGCCACGATTTCGCTCAACCATGCCTTGTAAGTAATAGTGGCTTAGGTTTGTTAATGTCACAATATTAAGTTGCATCATCGTTTGTTCTGCACTGAGATCACGCTCATGAAACTTGCCATGTCCGCCAATGCCGGCATTATTCACCAAAATATCTATGTGCAAACCAAGTGCCTCAGTACGTGTAAAAACATACTCAGCTGAATCTGACTTAGATAAATCGGCTGCAATAACTGTAACCTTTACGTTGTGTTTTGATTCAAGCTGTTGTTTAAGATCATTCAGTTTGTCTTCTGAACGAGCTACCAGCACTAAATTATCGCCATGCTGTGCGTGAATATGCGCAAGTTCTAAACCAATCCCGTTTGAGGCGCCAGTGATCAATGCTGTTGATGTCATATTTGTACTCCATTAATTTGAGCTGTTGTTTTGTTATATGCATGGTAGGCCATCTTTTGGTGTCACATGACATCAGATCGCGCCATCGTTATTGCAAAACGCGCCATTTATAAAATTCAGCTTGCAAATTCTATATAACAAAAATATTATATAACCAAATTGTTATGGAGTGAGTCGTGAAAGTTCTCTTTTTATGTACAGAAAATTCAGCCCGATCAATTATGGCTGAGGCGTTGCTTAAACATCATGGTAAAGGTGAGTTTGAGGTGTTTAGTGCGGGCACAGAACCTTATGCGGTAGACCCTCGCACGCTTGCTACGATTGAGCATTTTGGCCTAAAAACCGATGACTTACACTCAAAGCACTTAAATGATGTAACTAACCTGCATTTTGATTATGTAATTACATTGTGCGACAAGGCAGCAAAAGAATGTGCAAATCGTGTTGATGGCACACATTGTTTAGGCTGGGACTTTGTTGATCCTAAAACGCGTCCTGAACCTCACGCTTTTGAAAAAACGTTGCAAGAGCTCAATGAGCGAATCAAACAGTTTGTGCAATCCCATAACAAAGAAAAACCAGCATCGATTTCGCCAACCACATTTTATAAAGCGCTTGCAGATGATATTCGTTTAAAAAGCTTATTGCTTATCGCCGTTGAGCAAGAGGTTTGCGTATGCGAACTAATGACGGCACTTAACGAGCAGAGCCAACCAAAGGTTTCAAGGCATTTAGCGCAACTTAAAAAACAGGGCATTTTGTCGGATAGAAAACACCAGCAATGGGTGTTTTACTCTTTAAACCCGACTCTACCTATGTGGATGAAACAAACAATTACCTCGACCGTGGTAAACGAACCAAATTTCATAGAAAACGAGTTAGCAAGGCTAAATGCGATGGGCGATGATCGCCCAACCCGTGTTGCTCGTTGCTGCAATTAAGGACTAAAAATGGGTGTTTTTGAACGATATTTATCTGTGTGGGTTGCTGCTGCTATCGCCATCGGTGTGGCGCTTGGGGTGATGTTTCCGCCTTTATTTGAGCTAATAGCGAAAGCCGAAGTGGCGCATGTCAACATTGTTGTTGCACTGTTTATTTGGGTAATGATCTACCCGATGATGGTGCAAGTTGATTTTTCAACGATTAAAGAAGTCGGTAAGAATCCAAAAGGGCTGATGCTCACTTTAATCATTAACTGGCTTATCAAACCGTTTTCAATGGCCGCATTAGGTTGGTTATTTTTTGAAGGGTTATTTGCTGATTTTGTTAGCCCTGAAACGGCGCAAGAATATATTGCAGGCATGATTTTACTCGGTGTTGCACCTTGTACGGCAATGGTGTTTGTGTGGTCACAACTAACCAAAGGCGATGCAAATTATACCTTAGTGCAAGTATCTGTGAACGACATCATTATGATTTTTGCCTTTGCACCTATTGCGGGGTTGTTGCTGGGTGTGTCTGATATTCATGTACCTTGGCTTACACTGATGATTTCGGTTGTGTTGTATGTATTGCTACCACTCATTGCCGGGGTATTAACACGCAAAGCTCTTAATAATTCAGCGCAAAATGAAGCTGCTGTGCAGTCATTTTTAGAGAAAGTTAAACCTTACTCAGTTATTGGTTTACTGGCCACAGTGGTCTTGCTATTTGGGTTTCAGGCGAACACGATTTTAGCCCAACCGCTTAACATTGTACTGATTGCTATTCCGCTTGTTTTGCAAACCTACGGTATTTTTGTAATCACCTATTTCATTGCGTTAAAGCTTAGGCTTAAGCACAACATTGCAGGACCAGCATGTTTAATTGGTACTTCTAACTTTTTTGAGTTAGCGGTCGCAGTGGCTATTTCATTATTTGGTTTGCACTCTGGGGCAGCATTAGCAACCGTTGTTGGGGTGTTGGTCGAAGTACCTGTAATGCTGTCGTTGGTTGCAATCGTTAATAAAACAACACATTGGTTTAAAGAGTAATTGGGGAATCATAATGCAATCACATCCATTTGATATTTTACAGCTAGAAACTGGGGCATTTATTTTTACCCCTTGCCCTGGCACAAAAGGCGTTGGCTTATCACAGTCTGTTGCTGAGTTAAAAGCGGCAGGTGCAAAAGCCATTATTACGCTAATGTACGATGAAGAGCTTGTTAAAAATGGGGCGCAGCAGCTTGTAATCGAATGTGAGCAAGCTGGCCTTAGCTGGTTTCAGTTACCTATTTTGGATGATGACGCGCCAAACGAAGCGTTTAGTCTCGCTTTCAACAAACACCTTAAAGACATTCTTGCCATCATAAAAAGTGGTGGTAGCGTGGCTGTACATTGTAAAGGCGGCTCAGGCCGTACAGGCTTAGTTATTGGTTTATTAATGCATGAGCTTGGCTATGCTAAAAACGACATAGTTACTCAAGTGCAGGCTATTCGCCCTAAATCGTTGCATAACCCAGTACAACGTTCATTTTTCGACAATTTTCAAAAAGTAGGAGCTTAACAATGGCAATTAAAGTAGGCATTAATGGTTTTGGCCGTATGGGTCGTTTATCGCTAAGAGCAGCGTTTGCATGGGATGACGTTGAGTTTGTGCAAATTAATGACCCAGCGGGTGATGCAGCTACACTGGCTCACTTACTAAAATATGATTCGGTACACGGTATTTGGCCTCATGAGGTTGAAAGTAACGACAATGCTGTGATTATCGATGGCCACGAAATAAACGTTACGCAAAATAAAGCGATTGCAGACACTGATTGGTCTGGTTGCGATATCGTTATTGAAGCCTCAGGTAAAATGAAAAAAACCGAATTACTGCAAGCCTATCTTGATCAAGGTGTGAAAAAAGTTGTTGTCACTGCGCCTGTAAAAGAAGACGGCGTGTTGAACGTTGTAATGGGTGTAAACGATGATTTATATGATGTACAGCAGCACGATATTGTGACTGCGGCATCATGCACTACCAACTGTTTAGCGCCTGTGGTTAAAGTATTGCAAGAAAAAATTGGTATCAAACATGGTTCAATGACGACCATTCACGATATCACTAACACGCAAACTATCTTAGATGCGCCGCATAAAGATTTACGCCGTGCTCGCGCATGTGGCATGAGCTTAATTCCAACTACAACCGGCTCTGCAACAGCGATTACACATATTTTCCCTGAACTTAAAGGCAAATTAAACGGCCACGCAGTTCGTGTGCCATTAGCAAATGCATCAATCACAGACTGTGTGTTTGAAGTTGAAAAGCCGACCACCGCTGAGCAAATTAACAAATGGATGCAAGAAGCCGCAGAGGGCGAGCTAAAAGGTATTTTAGGCTATGAAGAAAAGCCACTTGTTTCTATTGACTACAAAACCGACCCACGCTCAAGCATTGTTGATGCGTTATCAACCATGGTTGTCAACGAGACACAAGTTAAGCTGTATGTTTGGTACGATAACGAATGGGGTTATGCAAACCGCACCGCCGAACTTGCCCGTAAAGTTGCGCGATCACTACAAGGTTAAAAGCAATGACGCGTTTGGCTAATCTTCCCGCTGATATAAAGCAGTACTTAATTGTCACCGGGAATTACTGGGCATTTACGCTTACAGATGGCGCATTGAGAATGTTGGTGGTACTGCATTTTCATGCGCTTGGCTACTCGCCTTTGAGTATTGCCATGCTGTTTTTGTTTTATGAGATTTTTGGTGTTGTCACTAACTTAGTGGGCGGCTATTTAGGCGCAAGGCTTGGTTTAAACAAGACCATGAACATTGGCCTTGCCATACAGGTTGCAGCCTTGTTCATGTTGGCAGTCCCTCCTGAATGGCTGAGTGTTGCCTATGTGATGATGGCGCAGGCGCTGTCGGGCATTGCCAAAGATCTCAATAAAATGAGCGCTAAAAGCTCAATTAAAATGCTGGTTGCCAGTGGCCAAGAAGGCACCTTGTTTAAATGGGTAGCGATACTAACAGGCTCTAAAAACGCCTTAAAAGGTGTGGGCTTCTTTTTAGGTGGCTTACTACTGACATTAATGTCGTTTAAAGGCGCAATGCTAACCATGGCTGCCACCTTGCTGGTGGTGTGGTGTTTTAGTATTTATGCACTTAAAAATGATTTAGGCAAAGCTAAAAACAAACCTAAGTTTAACGAGATATTTTCAAAGAGTAGTTCAATCAATATCTTGTCGGCCGCGAGATTGTTTTTGTTTGGTGCGCGTGATGTTTGGTTTGTAGTTGCACTTCCGGTGTTTTTATCACAAGCCTTTGATTGGGACCACTGGACCGTGGGTGCCTTCTTAGCGAGTTGGGTCATTGGCTATGGAGCTGTGCAATCTTTTGCTCCCAAAATCATTAAGCTTAATAAGCAAACATCACCAAGTGCAGAAACAGTTAAGTGGGCATCACTGCTTGCTTTAGTCACTTTAGCCATTACCCTTGCTATTGGTTTTGAGTGGGCTGTAAAACCAATGCTGATAGGCGGGTTAATGTTATTTGGTGTGTTATTCGCGATTAATTCATCGTTGCACAGCTACTTAATTGTGAGCATGGCTGACGCCGATGGCGTGTCACTCGATGTCGGGTTTTACTATATGGCTAATGCCATGGGTCGCTTAATTGGTACTGTGTTGTCGGGCTTAGTTTTTCAGCTTTATGGCTTAGCAGCCTGTTTGGCTATATCACTGTTATTTATTATTATAACTGCTTTTATTTCGACTAAATTACCAAAACAAATTTAGTTAAATCTAAACACGCCCTATGAAGGTAAGCAAGCTTTCTTGCTTACCTTATTTTCTTAAATTATTTTGCAAAAATATTTGACCTGTCTACAGCTTTACACTTCATACTTATTGTATTCAAAAGCCTTATAGGCCTATTTCATCATGTATTTAATTTCAGAGTTAGCAGCAAAACTTGGTTTGTCGCGCACGGCTGTGTTGTATTACGAGAAGCTTAAAATCATTCAAGGGCGCAGGCTTGCAAATGGTTATCGCTATTATAGCGAGGCTGATTTACAACGCTTGGTTTTGATCCAGCAGTTACAAAGCGCGGGGTTAACCTTAAAAGAATGTCAAAGCTGTTTAGATGTAGAGCTAGATAAAGCTATTTTGCAACAGCGCTTAGCACAACTTGAAGATGAAATTACCGCTAAGTTACAAGCCAAAGATTTGTTACTGAGTTTGCTTGGCGAACGCTCTCAAAAACACTTACATGATGAGCTAAATAAGCGTGCGCCAAGTGCGCATTTAAATTGGTTGTTAAAGCAAGGATACACAGAAAAAGAGGCATTGCGGCTTCGTTGGTTATCAAAAGATATGAGTGACCATGAAAGCTACATGCACGATTTTATGACTGTGTTTGAGCCATTAGAGCGATGGGGGCCTGGTAGCGAAGAAGCCACATTAAAAGCCATTGCTGCTGTTCCTAACAATGCCAAACAAATTTTAGAAATTGGCTGCGGTAAAGGCTCATCAACATTACTAATCGCCAAGCAAACTGATGCCAAGATCACAGCTTTAGATAATGAGTCATCGGCACTTGCTTATTTACAGGAGCGATTGCTCGAAGAGCAATTGGCTGAGCATGTGTCTTTGACGTGCGCATCGATGACTGCGCTGCCTTTTAAAGCAAGTTCATTCGATGTTATTTGGGCTGAAGGGTGTGTATATGTCATGGGTATGCAAAGCGCACTGTCAAGCTGGAAACCGTTTCTTCGCCGTGATGGGGTGATTGTGGTCAGTGATTTAGTTTGGCTTAACAGCCAGCCTGAAATGGCGGTTAAAGAGTACTGGCAAGCGAATTACCCAGATATGCAATCAATCGAAAGCCGCGTTGCTTTATTTGATGAGCTTGGATATGAGCTTATAGAGCAGTTTTCGCTGGATCAGCAAGCTTGGCAAAACTATTGGCAACCACTTAAGGCGCGCCTTGCTGAGTTAGCGCCATCGATAAGTGAGTCTCAAGCTGTAAAAGACATACAAACAGAAATTGCCCTTTACGAAAATGAGACTGGGCAAAATTTTACTTATCACTATTTTATTTTAAAACTTAAGGAGTCTAAGTGAATTTTTCAATTTACGAACAGAGCCAAAAAAACGAGATTATTGCGCTTTATTTGGCAACATTTAGTGCATCAGAGTCAAAACAAGAAGGCGAGCAAGTTGCCCGTTTAGTCACTGACTTTTTAGCTGAGCCATTTCCATCAACTGATTTATATGTGTTTGTAGCGAAAGATGAGCAACGGATCGTCGGCGCTATTGTGCTGTCGCGTTTACAGTTTACGCACGCTAAAGAGGTGTTTTTGCTCTCACCTGTTGCAGTGGCAACGGATTGTCAAGGACAAGGCATCGGACAAAAGCTGATCCAATTCGGCTGTGATAAGTTAGCTGAACATAATGTTAGCCTAGTGATGACCTATGGTGATATCAACTTTTATGGAAAAGTCGGGTTTTCCGTTGTGAGTGAAGAAATTATTCAAGCACCTCATAACTTATCTTACCCAAAAGGCTGGCTAGCTAAACCGGTTTTAGATGACGAAATTTTGCCAATTACTGGTAAGCCAAGTTGCCTAAAACCACTCGATAACCCTGCGCTTTGGTAAACATTATGCAAACACCTTCACTGATAGAATTAGGCATGCGACCTTTCTTTCAACAACAGCTGAATTTAGATGAGCTAGAAAACAGCCATTTAGGGCGTGTTGTTGAGCATCACAAAACAGAGGTCGTTTTCAAAAATGGTTAATACTGTTCAAAAGCAAAATAGGTCAATTAAAAAGACTCAAGAGTGACCGCTAGTTGGTTGTTGCTAAACGGTTTTTTGCAACGAAAACAATGAGCCAAATAGCAACAACGGTTTCTAGCCAAATTAATACATGCATTGCGGTTGTCATAACGTTATCGCTATCAACCGCATAATGCAGTACCGATAACATGTTCATCGCAGCATAAAGATAGAGCAGCCACATGGCGTGTTTAATGCGTTGCTTAGCTAAACAGAGCAGCGCATATAAGCCAACAAAAGTCATGAGAAACCAAAAGTAGTCGACCGCGTTTGCTGCAAGCCAATCAGGTTCAGGATAGTGCTCAAAATACATAATATTGTGCACATAATGCAAAATACTGGCGAGAAAGTTCGCGAGTACAATAAAGAGTAAACGAGCGTGTTGTTTAAATAGCACTGCTTTGTTTTGCATTATGAGTCTCATTTAACGCGGTTAATATGTCATGCCAAATTGCTTGATTATGTTTTCTGAAATAGCCAAAGTGGCCTACTTTTTTAGCGGGTAATTGTGCAGATTGATAACGCTTAAAAGCAATTGGGTGTTTGCTGGTTACATTGCGCCAAAAGTTATGCACGTTTTGCTCGGTACAGATTTCATCATCGTCAGCGGTAAAGACATAGGTAGGAATATCAAAGTTTTTATAGGTACCTTCGGCAATCGATTTACCGTAAAATTTATTCGAGAAAAACAACTGCTTTTCTCTACACCACGCTGACCATTCACGCGTAAAGCCAACGGGTAAGTCTTCCATAAAATTCATTTTTTTAGCAGGCACGTATTTAAATAATGCCCCCGTAATCGGCGAAAATAAACGAAAGAAGAAGTTAGCTTTAATACGGTAACCGGTTGGCATATAACCAAAGTATCCGGCAGAAACTGCAACCGCGACAAGGGCATCAAGCTTTTGGTAATTGGCAGCTAAACCTATTTGCTGACCGCCAGCACTATGACCAACGCAATAAAGTGGCAGAGAAGGATTGATGCTTTTAGCTTTATCAATCATGGCAGGCATATCAAAGCGGCCAATGTCTGAATATTGATAAATACAGCCTTTTAACTGGCTTGTTTTCGATTCGCAAAAGCCACGGTAATTCCAAACAACCACATCGAAACCTTGGCTGACTAAGAACTCCGCAAACGGTAAATAGTAGGTGGTTTTTGTTGCTGTACCTGGGTTTAATAGCACCGTTGCTTTAGGGTTGTTGGCCGCAAAATGAGTGCCATTTAAAGTGACGTTATCGGCTGTTTTAACACTAATCGATGTATTCATTTTTTTATTAGTATTGATAGAAGAATGCGTTGAGCATAAACTGTGGAGCTTACTCTACAGTCAAGCGTATTTTTATGAAAACCAAGCAAGTCACGCAATTAACCGGCCTCACAAAAGACACCATTCGTTTTTATGAAAAAGAGCAGTTGATCCCGCCACCTTCAAGAGATGTGAATGGCTATCGTATTTATAGTGAAAAAACAGTTGAGCAGCTCAACATGATCACAATGGCTAAAAACCTAGGCTTCACTTTAAAAGAGATTAAAGATCTCACACAGCTACTTGGCAAAAACAACTTAACTCAGCAAGCTATGGCCGCCAAATTGATTGAAAAAAGTAAAGAAATAGACGCCAAGATCACTGAGCTGACGAACATAAAAACCTTAATCGACCATGCGTTAAAAGGCATGTGTGAGTATAAAGATAAGTTAAGCTAATCACGTTTGGCATATAACTAGCTCTAAATAAAATAGTTTTGAATTGGTCTTTATTGCTGGTGCTATATAAATGATTCAATGTAAAGCAATCAATTCTACGCGATATAAAATCGTCGCTACAATTTTGCTAACTTGCTAAAAATTCATTTTTTAGCCATGCAATCAATTGTTGAATGCTGGTATGTTTTAACTTGTCAGCTTTGCAGGCATAGAAAAATGACTGCTGCGGATGTATTACTGCATTGCCTAGCTGCACTAATTCGCCATATTCGAGCTTTTCTAGAACAAATTGCTTATGGGTAACCAGTAGGCCAAGTTCTCTCGTTACAGCTTGCAATGCTTGAGCTGTGGTTTCAAAAGAGCGGTTTTTTTGTGTTTTAGGGCAGGCAATGTGGTTATGCTCTGCCCAAATCTGCCAGTTATTGTTTCTGCGTGCATTAAGCACTTGAATGGCGGGAAAGCGGTTTAATAGTTCATTGATGTTGTTTGTAGTTTCTGACTTTAATAATGACGGGCTGCAAACTAAAACAAGTTCATCATCTGCTAATTTCTCACAGTGGTACTTTTGCCAATTTTGCGGATCGCCTTGAAAAATAGCCATATCGATATTGCGTCTTTCGAGATCAACATCACCTACAAAGTTTGATAAGCGAATATCTAACTCAGCATAACAATTTTGTAGCTTATCAACTCGTGGTATCCACCAATGTAATGCCAAAGAATTCACCATGTTGAGTGAAATTGAATGATGATCTTTGTCTTTATTTTTAACCTCTTCGCTTGCTGAAATGATGGCCTGAACGGCGGGCGAAACGCGCTGATAATAAAGTTTCCCAGCATCATTTAAATACACTTGTCTGCCAACCCTATCGAAAAGTTTTACCTCAAGCTGTTGCTCAAGAGACTTGATAGCTTGGCTGATAGCCGAGTGACTAACGTGAATTGAATCTGCGGCTTTAACCATGCTGCCAGTCTCTGCAACAGCAATGAAACTGTATAAGGATTTGAGCGGGATATTGTGTTTCATATGTTAGTTTTTCTTACATATTAATGCGGTTTTATTCGCTTTTTTATAATTTCAGCAGAGCGTATCGTGAGTGTCATCTACTCGCTTTATAAACAATGTAAATGAATATTAGTCACCGCTCTAGTGCGTTAATGCTGCTATCTACCCTCACTCTAGCACTGAATGGACTGGTTACCCAGCTGTTAACCCCCATGCTGCCAATTATTTTACTGTTATTCTTAAGGTTGCTCTTACCTGGTTGTTTAATGTTAGCAACAGCGCGAGCACGGTTTTGGCATTATGTTAGTTTTTCTGCATTAAAAAATGTGATGCTACGCGCTGTTTTTATCACCTTGTGCCAAGGGTTTTTTATTTTAGCGCTTTACAAACTTACGTTAATTGAGGCGGTTGTGTTATTTAGCACCGGGCCTTTGTTTATCCCACTGCTTGAAAGTGTCGTGTATAAGCGAGAAATCGACTTGTTTGTCGTGCCGACTTTGTTGTTAATGATGATAGGGCTGATCATTCAAAGTATGACCGACCAAGGGATTACGTTACGTTGGGAGCTATTAATTGGTCTGGCGGCTGGCTTTTTTAATGCTTGCTCGCAATTGTGTTTATTTCAAATTAGTAAAGAGAAAACCCCGGTTCTGGTTGCCAATGGTTTTTGCTTTTTAATTGCAGCACTATTCAGTACGCTATTTTTCATTCTGCCGCTGTTTGTTGGATGGCTAAATGCTGAACTCGCAGCAGGCAGCTTGGTGTTTGAGAGTGCTTGGTTATTATTAGGCTTATTAGTGTTATTAGCGGTATTTAGTAGTGCTACGCAATACTTTAGAAGCTCTGCATATAAACTAGTTACTACCGGCTCTGAACTAGCGCCGCTGATTTATACGTCAGTGGTGTTTTCATACCTTCTTCAGTTAACCATTCTAGATTGCCCGGTAAATGTGCAGCAATTAGTTGGGATTAGTTTTATTGTTATTGCTTGTTTAATGCAAACAAAGCGAAACCGCAGTTAAGTTTCGCTTTCACCACTGTTTTCTTGTAACTTACTGAGCAACAAAAATAATAAGTAGGTTGTTATGTCTGGGTATGCTTTTGTTAGGCAAGGAGTAAAGCCATTTTTAATTGTGGTTTTGGTATTGTTGTTCGTTATTTATATATATTCTTCACGAGAAGCTGCAATCTTTGCAACCAATTCAGAGTCATCAAATGATACAACAGCTTCGCAGCACGTTGAGGCACAAGCAAACATATCAGCCACAAAGCCTGATACGAGTTTGTTAGCTGATGAATCTGCTGAGCAAGGGAGTGAAGCCAATGATAGCCGTGAATTTATTATCAAAAATGCACCGAAATGGCGTTTTGATGGTGTGTTTATTGACCATTTTACTGAGCTAAAGCAACGCGCTAAGCAAGGTGATGCTGAGGCTAACTATCTCATCGCACAAAATCTTAAGTATTGTTTTAATGCTCCTTTAGATGCTGAGGCGCTTGAGGCAACATTAGCCGAAAGCTATGAGTTTAGCGATGCTGGTGATACGCAAAACCGTGTTTTAGAAAAATATGAGTATTGCCAAGGGTTAGATTTAGCAACGCGGCGGTCTTTTTACCGTAATTTGGCAATGGCAGCAGAACAGGGCTCTGCCTTTGCCCAGCAAACGTTTGCTGGGCTAACTCCCGAATTTTACATGAAGTCGCAATTTCCTGAGAAGTTGTCACGTGCCGAGTTCATCAAAAATCGTGATGGTTTTAAAGAGCGTAAAACCGTATTTTTAGAGCAAGCAGCGAAGCAGGGCAGTGAACAAGCGCTGATGAGTTTAGCGAGCATGTATTACAGCGAACAAGTTGGTGAGCATAGTGCAGCAAAAGCCTACGCTATAAATCGACTCATTATGGAAATCACGCAAAATAACGATGTGTATAATCGTTATGCGTGGTTTGAGCAAAGACAATACCCGACACTTTCAGATGAAGAGCTGAGTATCGCGAACAATTTGTTTGATCAATGGCTTTTGCAAATAAAGCAAAATGGTACATTATATCTAAAGCACTGAGTACCCAAAGAATTAATAACCCAAAGCAAGGATAGCAATGATGTTTGAACCAAACTATACAAGTTACACTCTTGAAGAGCTGTGAAGATTGTCAAGTTACAAGGATTGTTGTAGAACATTTGAGCTTCTAAATAACAAGTAAAAAAGGAACAAATAGAGCTTTAATTGTATGACTTTTAGTTATATAGTCTTTACCTAACCTTAGGGGAGTAGTCTCTTAGATTAAGATGAACGTCAACAGTCTCCGAACCAATGTTCGTGGCGTTCATGTCCGCAAGCCGGATTGACAAGACCTAAGGCACGTATTGGGTTCAATGGGCGACCTTGATGCGTGTCTTATAGTTCTTCGCCCTAAGGAACCGTCTCGTGCTTGTTACATTTCTAGACCATTTATATGGTTATTTCTGTCCTCTTAAATCGGTTTATTTATCACATTTTGCTTTGCAACCCTTCTGTTGGAGAGCACTATGACCTTATTTATCCTTGCCATTTTAGTTGGTTTTGTATTGCTGATTTGGAGCGCCGATCGCTTTGTTGATGGTGCAGCTGTAAGCGCAAAATATGCAGGTATGCCTAGTTTACTCATTGGTATGATTGTGGTTGGGTTTGGTACGTCAGCTCCTGAGATGTTGGTATCGGCCATGGCTGCTGCTGATGGCAGCCCAGAGCTTGCTTTAGGTAATGCGCTGGGGTCAAACATTGTCAATATTGGGCTTATACTAGGGATAACAGCGCTGATTGCCCCGATTGCTGTTCACTCTAATATCGTTAAAAAAGAACTCCCATTATTGCTTGTGGTGAGTGTGCTATTTGCATTACTGATTGTTGATGGTGGCTTATCACGTTTTGATGCAGGTGTATTGTTACTTGGATTTTTTAGTTTTATGGGGTGGAGTATTTATTCTGGCCTTAAAAGCAAAAATGACAGCTTAGCAACAGATGTTGAGCAAGAACTTAACGTGCAAACAATGTCACTTAAAGCAGCTATTGTTTGGCTGGTAGTTGGGCTTGTTGTACTCATTATTAGCTCAAGGCTATTGGTATGGGGGGCAGTCAGTATTGCTGAGATTATGGGTATTAGCGACCTCATTATCGGTCTCACAATTGTGGCACTTGGCACTTCGCTCCCTGAACTTGCAGCTTCAATTGCCGCAGCCAGAAAAGGTGAACACGACATTGCCATTGGTAATGTGATTGGCTCAAACATATTTAATATCTTGGCCGTCACAGGTATTGCAGGGATGATAGCGCCAGCTGTTAACCTTTCACCGGATCTATTATCGCGAGATTGGCTGGCGATGCTCTCTCTTTCAATTTTTTTATTAATTTTTGCTTATGGGCACCGAGGTATTGGCAGGGTAAATCGCGCTGAAGGTATTGGTTTATTACTGATTTTTATTGCCTATAACGCATGGCTTTTATTTTCAATTTATCAATAAATGCAATTTCGAATTTAAAAAAAATCAAGGATTTTTATGAAACAAACCCTCAATGAATTTTGGCTCAATAACTCAGAAACAATCATAGCGCTAGGGTATAAATTGATACTCGCAATTGTTATTTTAATTGCCAGTGCAGTGCTTGCTAAGTCAGTGAAAAAGGCTATAAAAAACTCCAACGCGACGCTTAAAAAAGTTGATAATACCTTGCTGCCTATTTTGTCGTCTGTGGCAGGCTATGTGGTGTATATTATTGGCGGGGTATTTATTTTAGATATCTTTGGCGTGAATACGGCAAGCCTTATTGCCCTAATGGGGGCAGCAGGTTTGGCGATAGGTTTAGCCCTTAAAGACACCTTAAGTAATATTGCAGCGGGCATGATGTTGCTTATATTAAGGCCATTTAAAGTTGGTGACTTTGTTGAGATAGGCTCGATGCAAGGTACTGTCTCTGAGGTAAACCTATTCACCAGTGTTTTTCAAACGATTGATGGTCTTTATATTGCGTCACCTAATGGCATAGTGTGGGGTAACAATATTAAAAATTTCACCCGAAATGGCAAACGCCGAATGGATATTGTTGTGGGTATTTCATATGCCGATTCAATCGATGATGGCTTTGCGGTGCTAAAAGATATTGCCGCGAACGAAAGCCGTTTACTTAGTGAACCGGCGGCGCAAGTGATGGTGACAGCCATGGCTGAGAGCTCGGTGAATATTCAGCTAAGAGCATGGGCTAAAAATGAAGACTATTGGCAAACCTATTGGGATTTAAACAAACGTGTCAAAGAGTCAATCGAGAAAGCTGGCCTGACAATTCCTTTCCCACAACGTACTTTACACATACCTGAAGGCGTGGTGACAAAGAAGTAACTTTACTAATGTTAGTAAGTAAATCTGGTTAGTCGATTTACTTACTATACTTCTTTAAGCTTTTTTAACAAACTTAGCGGTTACCATCATTTCACCAACGCCATCGACTTTACAGTCTAATTCGTGGTCTTTTTTATCTAGCACACGGCGGATCACGGCTTTGGTGCCAATTTTAATAACTTGCGAGCTGCCTTTAATTTTTAAATCTTTAGCAACGGTCACTTTGTCGCCATCAGCCAATAAAGTGCCGTTAGCATCTTTCACATTGATCACATCATCGGTATCAACCGCATTGGGGTCCCACTCGTGAGCACACTCTGGGCAAACTAAATTGTTTTGATCTTCATACACGTATTCAGAGTTACATTGTGGGCAAGGAGGAAAAGACATAAATGGCACCATGGTTAATTATAAAAGCGTATTTTAATGGCTTATTCACAGCATTGCGAGTTTATCTAAAGCACCTCATAGAAAGTAAGTATGTGCAAACTCGCAATTGTAATGCTGGAGTGTTTTCGATAATTTGGTTATTGTGAGTTAATTAGAACAAAGAGCACTCACAATGAAAAAAGTTATTTATTTCGTTACCTTATTATTCTCATCATTCACATTTGCAACGACGTCGCCGTACAGTGGGGAAATTACCGCTGAGGATTTACTCGCACAGTATCCTGCTTTTGCTAAAGAGTATAAAAACTATTCACCATCTGAGGATGATTTAAACACGATTAAAACGCTCAGTGGTAAACAAGTATTAGTATTTTTAGGTACGTGGTGTCATGACTCTAAGCGTGAAGTGCCTCGTTTACTAAAGTTACTTGATGGTTCGGGTGTAAAGCTGGGATCACTCCAATTAATTGCGGTTGGTTACGATAAGCTTGACCCTGATGGTTTAGCTAAGCAGTACGACCTTCGTTATACCCCAACGTTTATTGTAAGCTCTAACGGCAAAGAGTTACTTCGAATGATTGAAAAGCCTAAGCACAGCATCGCGATGGACCTTACTCGTTTGTAATAGAGTTGTTTGCTAGAGTAAAGTAGCTAAAGTAGTTGTTGCTCATTATAATCATGGCTATAAACCACCTAGAGAATGTTATATGTCTCAAACTGTTATAGAAGCCATAGATGCAGCGAATGCTGCAGATCCCAATCGTGTTAAGCATGCTGGGCAAGCGTTAGCTAAAGAATCTTTATATTCAATGCGTATGACCGATATGCTTAACCGTTTTAATCCGCAAGCCGATGAACTAATGCATATTGCTGCACGGGGCCAACATATTGAACGCTGGCGCTCTCCTCGCAGTGACTTCCCTATGGATAAGCAAGGTTATTATCAATGGCGCACTGCTTTATATGATTTTCATGCCGAGCGTGTAACAGCCCTTATGAAAACCGCTGGTTACTCAACGGGTGAATGTGAGCGCGTATACGCAGCCGTGGCTAAAAAGAATATAAAGCGAAACCCTGATAGCCAATTAATTGAAGACATCGCAAGCCTTGTATTTATTGAGCATTACATGCTTGATTTTGCAACTAGCAAGCCTGATTACGATGAGCAAAAATGGTTGGGTATTATTCGTAAAACCTGGCAAAAAATGTCAAACGAAGCACATGAATTTGTGTTAGCTGGTAACATCAGCTTACCTGAGCCGCTTAAACCGATAATTACAAAAGCGCTAAGTTAAATTTAAAACAAGGAAGGTCTATGTTTTGTCCACGTACTAAAACAGCACTTGAAGCAGTGAGCATTGGCGATGTTAACGTGTATTTATCAAAAAGCGGTGGTGTATTTTTTGATAATCGACAAATATTCCACTTTAGCGATCCAAGTTTAAAACCAGCGCAAGTGCTGGTGGCTCATTTACAAACTCTGCCAACAGAATGCGTTGATTTAGCAAAGCGAATTAATTGCCCGAAGTGCCCTGACGTGGTGATGATGCGACGCTTTTTCACGCCACTAAAAGTGGTTGAAATAGACGAATGTCCAAATTGTGCGGCTATTTGGCTTGATCATGGCGAGCTTGAAAAGATCCATGAAAATCATTTAACGCCAAAAGAGCGTGAAATGCTGCGTATTGATATGGCCAATAATCATGGTTTTATTCAAGTTAAAATTCCCAAAAGGCGTTACTCGGTTCATGCTAAAAAGCCTGAGTCTAATGCAACGTCACCTTTAGAAAAACTAGCAGAACTTGCGTATTTATCGATTTTGAATGACTGATAATTTATATAAAACACCTGAAGCTGAGCTCACTCGCAAACCTGTCTATCTCTCGAAACCTCGAGATTTAGAGTTTTTTGATGTGATGTTCTCTTTTCATGGTCGCCTAAATCGAAAACAGTTTTGGTTCGTGCATGTGTTTTATCTTGTGATCCAAATAATTGCTGTAGTTGATATATTTTTATTTATTGGCATATTTATTTTATTTCAATGGCCACTAATGGCTTCTCAAGTCAAACGCTGGCACGATATTGGAAAGTCAGGCTGGAATTGCTTAATTTGGTTTGTACCTTTTGTTGGTTTAATTATGACATTATTTGAAGCAGGGTTAAGCAAAGGTCATTTGCTCAGGAATCAATATGGTAGTTCGCTTTACAGGGCAGAGTAAGTAAATTAGCGGGTTGTGAATTTTGTTTGATGGCATACACTTTAAACCTAACTAAATAAATTGATCAGGTAACCTATGCTAATAACAATAATATTGGTTTCAGTGTGGGCGCTGTTAATGCTTTATGCTGCGAGAGCTGAGTATAAATACTATCAATCGGTTAAAATTATAGAGCCGGAACTGTGGCAACAACTAGGTGCGCCGCGATTTTTAAAAGTACCTATGGTGTTCGTATCTAAAAAGGGCTTAGCACTTTTAAATTCCACGGAGAACGAAACTGTGTGAGCGAATGCAAAAAAACATCGCCAAGCCGGGATTTTGTTTCTTTCCTATGTGGGGTTGGTGCTGGTATCGGCAATCGTATTTTTTAAACTTGCTTAATTTGAAGCCTGTACCAACTAAGATACAGGCTTTATTTGCACGTTAGGCGTTAAAGCTTAACTAGCATTTTTCCTTTATTTTTACCTTCGAACAGACCAAGAAATGCATCAACGGCATTTTCAATGCCATGGTAAACCGTTTCTTCAGATTTAACTTTACCTTCGCCGATCCACGCGCCCATTTGTTCAATAAACTCAGGGAACTGATCAAAATAATCAATCACGATAAAGCCTTGCATGGTGAGCTTTTTCGAGTTGATATAAAACAGGTTGCTTGGCCCTGGCTGCGCAGTGTCGTTATTGTAACCTGAGATCATGCCACATACAGGAATACGGCCGTAATCGTTCATTACATTGAGTGCTGCTTCAAGGTGATCGCCACCTACGTTTTCAAAGTACACATCAATGCCTTGTGGTGCCGCTTGTTCAAGGGCTTCTGTTAGGTTTGCTACCGTTTTGTAGTTAATTACGGCATCAACACCTAACGCTTTAACCATTTGTGCCTTTTCGTCAGAGCCAACCGAAGCAATCACTTTACAGCCTTTTAGCTTGGCAATTTGGCAAACAACGCTACCTACAGCGCCTGATGCAGCTGAAACAAACACGGTATCGGTTTCTTTTAGGCTAATTACCTTTGTTAAACCTGCCCATGCAGTTAGCCCAGTCATGCCCATAGTACTTAAAAACAGTTGGTCTGGTAATGGTACGTTTGGCAGTAACGTTAAGTCGCTGCCATCGCTAATATGCATGGTACGCCAGCCGCTAATATGGCTTACTTTGCTTCCTACAGGAAAGTCATCATTGCGTGATTCAATCACTTCGCCGATAGCACCGGCTTCCATCACTTCGTTTAACTTAAATGGCGCGATATATGATTTACGTTCAATCATGCGTGGGCGCATATAAGGGTCAACTGACATCCAGGTATTTTTAATTAACACTTCGCCGTCGTTCAAATCTGGAAGTGATACGTCTACCTGCGCAAAATTATCCTGTGTAGGCATGCCCGTTGGGCGTGAAACTAAGTGAATTTGTTGACTTGTAACCATATAAACCTCGAATACTTGAGCTAGCTAGGCTAGTGAGCGAATAATTATAGCTCGCACAAATTGTTTGCGCGCAAACTATTTGTGGCCAATTTAATGAAGTTTACGGTAAAAGGCAATAGATCGTCAGAAAATAATTTGCGCGCAAACTAAATTAAGGCAATAATACGGCTGTATTTCAGTTTAGGGTAGCAGCATGAGCAACAACTTATCAGACAATGTATGTTTCACTTTATACAGTGCAACCAATGCGTTGATCAGAGCGTTTCGACCAATCCTCGAAGCTTATGACTTAACCTATCCGCAATATATTGTGATGCATTCGCTTTGGTATAATAACCAAGTGAGCTTAAAAGCGCTTTCTCATGACACGCACCTTGATTCAGGCACCTTAACACCGATAGTTAAGCGCCTAGAAAGCAAAGGTTTATTGACTCGTCAGGTATCAAGTGAAGATGAGCGTAAAAAAGTAATTTCGTTAACAGAGCAGGGCATGCAACTTAAAGTTGATGCTGAAGAATTAACAGCTAAGTTAATGGCACGCTCAAATATGAGTTTGGAGCGAATCGAGTTATTACGCGAGTTAACCCTTGAGCTGCATACTGACCTAACAAAAACGGACCTTACAAAAAGCTAATCTTCTACTAAACACACTAAAGTGCCCTCAATAGCGCGAACATACGCATAATGCTGGGCGTCTTTTTTAGTGGGCGGGCATAATGGCTCAGCACCAGCAAGCACAGCTTTATCGTAACTTTCGACTAAATTATGGCAACTGAATCTTAGCTCAAAACCAAGAGCTGGTTGCTTAGGGTGGGCGCGAATATACCCTTGCTTGAAATATGCTTGCGCATGCGGGTGGGTCGCAAAAGCAAGTTTTACAGCCCCAGTAACAAGTTCACCGTATTCGGCATCGTCACTGATATGGTTGGTATTTAAACCAAATGCTTGATAGTAAAAGTCGAGTACTTCTTCTACGTTATCGACGTAAATAACCTGACTTAAAAAGCCCATTTATGCTGCTCTATTTATTATTCGTTTATTAAATAAAGCATAGTTTCAGCAATAAAAAAACCTTGTAAGTCATACTCACAAGGTTTTTTTAATACTTAAAGCTTAGCTGTAGAAATTACGACTTGTTGCGGTTTTCTTTCGCAAATGCACGGATTTTACGTTTTTGCGATAAGGTCACCTTGTTTGAGCGGCCTGCGTATGGGTTGTCGCCTTCTCTAAATTCAATTTTGATTGGCGTACCCATAATGCCTAATGCTTTACGGTAGTAGTTCATTAGGTAGCGCTTGTAGCTATCTGGTAAGTCATGAACTTGATTACCGTGGATCACGATACGTGGTGGGTTATAGCCACCTGCGTGAGCATATTTAAGTTTTACACGACGACCACGAACAAGTGGCGGTTGGTGATCTGCTTGTGCCATATCCATGATACGACGCAGCATCGCAGTGCTAATACGCTTAGTTGCTGATTCGTACGCTTCGTCTACTGATTCAAATAAATGACCCACACCGGTGCCGTGTAAAGCAGAGATAAAGTGTAAACGTGCGAAATCGATGAAACCTAAACGACGGTCAAGTTCTGACTTAATACGTTCTTTAACGTAATCGTCTAGGCCGTCCCATTTGTTAACAGCCACAACCAATGAACGACCTGCGTTTAAGGCAAAACCTAGTAAGCTTAAATCTTGATCAGAAATACCTTCGCGCGCATCAACTACAAGCAATACCACGTTAGCATCTTCAATCGCTTTAAGGGTTTTGATCACAGAGAATTTTTCTACAACATCGCTTACTTTCTTACGTTTACGAACACCTGCGGTATCAATAAGAATGTACTCTTTGTCGTTACGTGTCATCGGAATATAGATAGAATCACGGGTTGTACCCGGCATATCGTAAACGATCACACGTTCTTCGCCTAAGATACGGTTTGTAAGTGTTGACTTACCAACGTTAGGGCGACCGATAATAGCAAGCTTTACTGGCTTATCAGCAAAGGCTTGCTGGTTGTCTTCGCCTTCTTCATCTTCGCTGTAAAGATCAACTAATTCGTCATCACTTTCTTCAAGCTCTTCAGCTTCGCCTGCAAGTTCGGCAATGACTGGCTGTAAAGTTGTTTCAAGTAGCTGCGTGATACCACGGCCGTGAGCCGCTGCAATGTGATGTACGTCACCTAAGCTTAACTGGTAGAACTCAGCACAATATGAGTCTGCATCAATACCATCGACTTTGTTTGCCACAACAAAACATTTCTTTTGTTGTTTACGAAGGTGATTCGCAATTGCTTGGTCAGCGGCAGTCATACCTGCGCGGGCATCAACTAAAAATAACACGATATCGGCTTCTTCAATTGCCAGAAGCGATTGCTCAGCCATTTCAGTTTCGATACCTTGCTCAGAACCGTCAATACCACCCGTGTCTACCACGATAAATTCATAGCCATCGTAATCAGCTTGGCCATATTTTCTATCTCGTGTTAAGCCTGGAAAGTCGGCTACGAGGGCGTCACGAGTACGTGTTAAACGGTTAAATAATGTGGATTTGCCCACATTGGGTCGCCCAACAAGAGCGATCACGGGAAGCATAAACTACCTCTTAAAAAAACAACAAAAGGCTTCGCCAAGCGAAGCCTTAGAAAAATAACGTTTACTATTAGTAAGTTAGTTTGGAATTTTAACCGCGCTAACTTCACCATCTCGGGTGTATAAAATTAATTTGTCACCGGCAACAACAGGCTCAATAAAGAAACCTGAGCTGTCAAAGTCTTCGCGCGATACAAGCTCGCCCGTTTCTTTGTCTAACCAGTGTAGGTTACCTTCTTGGTCACCTAGTGCTAAATATTTACCAGCCACAGTCGGGCCTGTTAAGTACCAGCCGCGCAGTGCTGGTTGGCTCCAGCGCTCAATACCTGATGTTTTATCTAGACCGTAAATAACACCATCGCTATCAACAACATAGATAGACTGGCTATCCATCGATAAATCACGGTAGCTGCTATATTCACGTTTCCAAACAACATTACCAGAACGAATATCAACGGCTGCTAAGTTACCATTATAAGCGATTGCATAGGCGTATGGGCCGCTAATTAATGCTTGTGTATCTACATCAACTAAACGTTCAAACTCAGATGCACCCTTTGGAGAGGCAATTTCAGCACTCCATGCAGAGTAGCCGTTTTCTGAAATTAATACGCTCAGTTTACCTGTTTCAAGACCTAGTAATACACCGCCGTTTGCCACAGTTGGTGAACTTTGACCACGTAATGTCAGTGGTGGTACTTCTTGTTCGAAGCGCCAACGTTCTTCACCTGTATCTGGGTGCACTGCTAATAATTTACCAGAGCCTAGGTTTACAAAGATTAAGCCGTCGCCTGCAGCAGGTTTAGCAAGTACTTCGCCAGGCATCGTTTTACGCCAAACAATTTCACCTGTTTCACGGTCTAGCGCGGTTAAGTAACCATGCTCAGAACCAACAAAAATTTTGCCGTAAGCTTGTAAAATACCACCCGATAACTTGGCACTTTCTGTGGTTTCCCAAGGCCAAAAGGCAGGGTTTTCACGCACATCGGTTTGCCATAGCGTATCGCCATTTTCAAGCGAAAGGGCTTCAACTTCACCTTCGCGGTTTGCTACATACACAACATCGTTATGAATAGCCGGCGTTAAGCGCGAGAAATAATGCTGAACACCGTCACCAATTGATTCTTGCCATACTACGTCTGTCTCAAACTGATTAACAATTTCAGGCAGTACCAGTTCTTCTTCGTCATCACTTGACGAACACCCAGTTAGGGTTGCGATACACAGAGCAAGTGTTGCCGCTGTTAACTTCTTCATCTTAACCCCTTACGCCGCTGGGCTAGTTTGTGCTAAGTCATCAAGTTTAATTTGTAATAACGGGTTGTTTTCAAGGCCGCCATTATCCGCAGCAGCTTGGTATTGGCTGCGTGCTTGGTCTTTGTCGCCTTGTGCAGCATAAACATCGCCTTTTAATTCAGCGACTGCAGCAGTAAATGATGCAGGAAGCTGGGCGTTTAGCGTTGTTAGCGCTTGCTCATATTGCTTTTGCGCAAGGTGAACACGAGCAAGGCGCGTTGTTGCCGTTGCTTTAAGCTCAGGGTTTTGCTCGTTGGTGATGATCCAGTTAAGCTTTTCGCTTGCTGCATCAAGGTCATTCTTTTCTACGGCTTCTTTTGCCGCAACAAATGCTGTTAGCGTGCTGTAGCTTGACTCGTTATTTTCTTTAATAAACGTATCCGCTTTTTCTAGCACGGCACCGCTTTCAACAAGTTGTGTGAAAGAGTCAGATGCTTTCTCAGCCGTGGTGATTTGGTTTTGGTTATAAGCTTTCCAACCATATAAACCACCTAAACCAGCAACAATACCAATCGCAAGTGCTAAACCATTTTCACGGAAAAAGCGTTTGATCGCTTCTTCTTGTTGTTCTTCTGTTGAATAAATTTCCATGCTTACCTCTGTTGCAAGCTGGGCTTAAATAAGCTCAGCTAGTAGCGTTTTCGCTTCTTCTAGTTTTAAGGTGACTTGTTCTTTACGCTCACGTAAGTACTTAATTGTCACAACGCCTTGTTCTAATTCATCTTCGCCGATAATAACTGCGACTAGCGCATCGCTTTTATCTGCGCGTTTTAATTGCTTTTTAAAGTTGCCACCGCCTGCGTGCACCATAACACGAAGACCTGCAATATCTTTACGTAACTGAGCGGCAATGATAGGCGCTTGAATGCTGGCTTTATCGCCCATGGCTGCCAAATATACATCAGCACTACGGCGGATGTCACCTACACTTTCTAGTGCTTGAAGTAATAACACTAAACGCTCAAGACCCATTGCAAAGCCTACCGCTGGTGTTGCTTTACCGCCAAGTTGTTCAACTAGGCCATCGTAACGACCACCGGCACAAACGGTTCCTTGTGCGCCTAGGCTATCGGTTACCCACTCAAAAACGGTGCGGTTGTAATAGTCAAGGCCACGTACAAGCTTTTCATTTACCGTGTATTCGACGCCAGCAGCGTCTAAACGTTCACATAAATTTTCAAAATGTTCTTTTGATTCAGCATCTAAGTGCTCAGATAGTTTAGGCGCATCAGTTAAAATGGCTTGTACATCAGGGTTTTTGCTATCTAACACACGTAAAGGGTTGGTGTGCATACGACGCTTAGAGTCTTCATCAAGTACATCGACGTGTTGCTCTAAGTAAGCAACAAGTGCATCACGGTAGTCTGCACGCGCTTCATTTGAACCCAATGAGTTAAGCTCAAGACGAACGTGTTCATTGATACCAAACTCTTTCCATAATTGGGCTGTCAGCAAAATAACTTCTGCATCAATATCAGCAGTGGCAATGCCGAATGTTTCTAAACCAAATTGGTGGAATTGACGGTAACGGCCTTTTTGTGGACGCTCGTGACGGAACATCGGGCCCATATACCATAAACGTTGTTCTTGGTTATACAGTAAACCGTTTTGATTACCTGCACGCACGCACACTGCGGTACCTTCAGGGCGAAGAGTTAAGTTATCGCCATTACGGTCTGCAAAGGTGTACATTTCTTTTTCGACGATATCGGTTACTTCACCGATAGAGCGTTTGAATAGGTCGGTTGATTCAACAATTGGAAAACGAATTTCTTGATAACCAAACGATGAAACTGTTTCACGTAAAATGTCTTCTACTTTCTGCCAAATTTGCGTATCGCCTGGCAGACAATCGTTCATACCACGAACTGCCTGAATTTGTTTTGCCACTGATAAATCCTAAATACTGTACGTGCGCTGAAAAAGTCGCGCCTCAAGAAAAACTAAAAATTGACCCGCTATTATACCGTTTGGGCTCTAAAGGTAAACGGCAAACCCAAGGGTTTGCCGAGTATATGCGAATTATTCAACGATTTTGATGTCGATTGGCGTTTCTTTCTCTTTTTTAGCGATAAAGTCGCGCACATAGCCTTCAAGTTGGTCGACAATGTTATCGTTATCGATACGTGCTTTCTGACGCTCACCATTGATGTATAAGCCAGAGCGACGGTTCGCACCAGCAAGGCCGATATCACTAACCAGCGCTTCACCAGGGCCATTTACCACACAACCAATCACCGACACTGACATAGGCTCAACTACGTCTTCAAGGCGCTCTTCAAGTTGGTTCATGGTGCTTACCACATCAAACTCTTGGCGTGAGCAGCTCGGGCAGGCAATAAAGTTAATGCCGCGTGAGCGAATGCGTAATGATTTTAAAATATCAAAACCTACTTTGATCTCTTGTACCGGATCGGCAGCAAGTGATACGCGTAATGTGTCACCAATACCTTCGGCAAGTAGCATACCTAAGCCAACAGCTGATTTAACAGAACCTGAGCGCATACCGCCTGCTTCGGTAATACCTAAATGCAGTGGCTGGTCGATTTCTTTGGCAAGTAAACGATATGCACCAACCGCTAAAAATACATCTGACGCTTTTACGGATACTTTAAATTGGTCAAAGTCTAAACGTTGTAAGATCTCAACGTGGCGCATAGCTGATTCAAGTAAAGCTTCTGGCGTTGGTTCACCGTATTTTTCTTGTAAGTCGCGCTCTAATGAACCGCCATTAACACCAATACGAATAGGGATGTTATGCTCACGGGCTGAGTCTACAACGGCACGAATACGCTCTTCGCTACCGATGTTACCCGGGTTAATACGCAAACAATCCGCACCATACTGAGCCACTTTTAACGCAATACGGTAATCAAAGTGAATATCTGTTACTAGTGGAATTGTGACTTGTTCTTTAATGCTTTTAAATGCTTCAGCTGCTTCCATGGTTGGTACAGACACACGCACAATATCGGCGCCAGCATCTTGAATAGCTTGAATTTGTGCAACCGTTGCATCGATATCTAGGGTGTTGGTGTTAGTCATCGACTGAACGGCAATTGGTGCACCATCACCAATTGGCACATTACCTACGTTAATACGGGTCGATTTTCTACGTTTAATAGGAGATTCTGAAAACATTGCGGTTACTCTGATAACGGTAAAGTAAATTTAGCTAAGCGATTTTTGGCAAAATGTGAGGTATCGACGGCTTGACCTTGAAAAGTAATATCGACTATTTGGTGTTTGCCGAGCACCACACTAAACGGCTGTGGGCCGGTTACTGTCATAACGTAACCTGCTTTCTTAACACCAAAAGCAATACGATCGCCGTTGCCATCGTGAATTTCTACCCAGCTATCTTCATTGAAGTGCATCACCACTTCGCTGTGCTCAGGATCAGCTTTTTTGGTTTGCGGCTGAGCAGTTAATTGGCTTTGTGATGCAGCCTGATTTGCTGCTTCGTTGTTAGTTATTGGCACAGTTTCTTGTGGCTCAATAACTTCTTTGTCTTCTGTAGGCAATTGAACTGTTTCTTCAACTGGCGCTTCGTCTGCCATATTAGTGGTTAGCTCATTACTTTCAAGCTGATTTGGCATCGTCGTTGTTACCGGCTCTTCGATACTTTGATTACTATTTTGCCACCACCAAACGACCGATGAGCCTATAATGACAGCTAAAATAAAATAACTGAACAGCATTAAACGGCTATCGTTTGCTTCTTTTTCGGTGCGACGAGAGAAGCTCTGCATATTAGATTTTTTAGCTGGCTCAACATGCTCAGGTAACAATTCAAGCATGGCTTGGCTATCTATTTTTAGCTCGCGACAATAGCTTCTGATATAACCTTTTACGAAGGTTGCAGGGCCTAGTAACTCATGTTCGTCGTTTTCTAATCGTTGTAATTGTAAAACTGATAATTTTAATGCACCAGCAAGCTGCTCAAGGCTCATTCCTGCATCTTCGCGGCGTTTTTTTAGCGCCTGGCCGAGCGTTTCTTGTGGTTGTTCTAAATTGTTTTCTTCATTCATAATGCGTATGAGTCTGGATCTACCAATAAAAGTCTATGCCCAGGCTTAAGGGCAACATCTGGGCTCAATTTGTTCCAGCGCATTAATTGATCGATTAATACGCTATGCTGCGTGGCAATGTCGTACAAAGTATCACCAGCATTAATGTCGTGATAAATATTCGGATCATTTAAATAGATGCGAGTACCGTTTTGTACGCGATCCGATTCTTTTAAGCCATTCCACAGCAAAATCTTCTGTAGTTTAACATTGTATCGCACTGAAATGCTAAATAGGTTTTCACCATTTTCAATAATATGGTAGGGGATATTCAGCGCAGGTACACGTGGGTTGAGCATGGGTAATTGTATTTGTTCAGAAGTCACTGAGTACGAGGTTTGACTCGTTTGGCCTGCATGGTTGGATTCTTCGCCAAAGACACTTTCATCTTTTTCAGGCTGATAAAATATCACTGTGCTTTCATTTTTGCTGACAGCTTTTGCAGAAGTCGAAGTTTGTTGCTTAATTTCAGGAGATGTGGGAGCCCCAAAAGAAACAATAGTGACTTCGTCGTTAGCTGCTTTAGGTGTTGATATACTTTTCTTTTGTTCTGGTGTTTTTATCGCAAGCGCATTAACAACAGCTTCAGTATCGACAGGCTTAGTTGGAGTTGATGCTATTTCAGTCTTAAAGCCTGAAGCTTCAGGCTGAGTCTTTGCTTGCTCAACAACTTGGGCTGGCATGTTTGCAACAGATTGGGTTGATTCGACAGTTTCTTGTTCATTAATTGCAGGCACTTCTGACTTTTGCTGATTCGTAGCATATACTTCTTTTGCATTAGAAGTTTGTACATCTGTCTTATCTACAATTACTGTTTCATTCGCCTTTGTTGGGGCTTTTCTTTTTACGATTCGGATCTTTGGTTGGTCTTTGCTAACCGATGAGTTATCGCTTGAAATCTGGAGCTCTTCGAGTTGAGCTTGACGATATTTTTCTCGTAATATTTCAAACTCTGAACGTTTAACCTGCCCAGAAGAAATGGCTTTAGCTTCGTTTGAGCCGGGGTAAGTTTGTAAAATGATACCTGCAGTTGCTTCGGCTTTTTCTATGTGTCCCATTCGTTGCTGGATAAGATAGCTGAGCATAAGTGCACGAGGTGTTACGCGGCCTGTTGATTCGTATTTTTCAATAATATCTTCAGCTTTATGTAAATCGCTTTTTGCGTAATACAAACCAGCTAAGCTTATCATTGAAGAAGGGCGCTGCGAGCTGTGATTAAGTGCTGATTTTAGGTATTTTTCCGCATTTTCGAAGTCATCAAATTCAATCGCACATAAAGCTAAGTTTTCGTAACTTTCAGCTACACGGATATAGCTAGGAATTGAAATCGCTTTAAGAAGCTCTTCTGCAGCGCGGTCATACTCACCAATGCCACACAAAAATACACCATAATTGTTTAAGGTGTTTGGATCATTAGGGGCAATTTTTAATGCGCGCTGATAGGCTTTATCGGCAAGTTCTGGTTCATCAACCTGTTGATAGTAATAAGCTAAAGAGTAATGAACTTCAGGGAGGTCAGGTGCAAAATCTGCGGCGCGTTCTAAATTATATTTTGCTTGTGAGTTATTGCCTGTTTTTAAGTACTGTAACGCAAGGGCGATACGGGTACGGGCAGCACCGGTATTGTTAACTTGTTTTTCAACAACGGGTCTGTCGCTACCTTCGTAGCTGTTTTCTGTAACACACCCTGTTAATGCAAATGCACTAACAGTAATGGCAAGTATAGAACGCATTACCTAATCTCTTCTTTGATTCCGTATGCCTATCTTACCGAAAAGCCTTTGTGTTGCATCTATTATTTTAAAAATAACGAGTTTGCCACAAAGGCTTAACTTCAAAAGTTACGCTTATGCTTGGTGAATGTTTACCGCAATTGCGTTATCTTCGCGCATTTTCTTTTTCGCTAAACGTTTAGTACGGTCAACGACATCACCCACTAATTGACCACAAGCTGCATCAATATCATCACCACGAGTACGGCGAACGATACAGGTAATACCTGCTGCTTGTAATACTTTAGAGAAGCGGTCGATACGGCTGTTACTCGAACGGCCATATTCATTACCCGGGAATGGATTAAACGGGATCAGGTTCACTTTTGAAGGTGTACCTTTAAGTGTTTTAACCAATTCGTGGGCTTGATCGGTACTGTCGTTCACACCTTGTAGCATAACGTACTCGATAGTCACATCTTTGTTTGCTTTAGAACCATCGATATATCGACGACATGCGGCTAAAAACTCTTCAATTGGGTACTTTTTATTAATTGGTACTAGTACATCTCGCAGCTCATTGTTTGGCGCATGCAGTGAAATAGCTAATGCTACGTCAATCTTCTCTTTTAATAGATCAAGCGCAGGAACCACACCTGAGGTACTTAATGTAACGCGACGTTTTGATAAACCAAAACCCCAATCGTCCATCATAAGTTCCATTGCTGGTACGACGTTTTTAAGGTTAAGTAATGGCTCACCCATACCCATCATTACAACGTTAGTTACAGGGCGCTTAGTACTGTCGCCGTCTAAACCAATATCTTTCGCGACACGCCAAACTTGGCCGATGATCTCAGACACCGCTAAGTTACGGTTAAAGCCTTGTTGAGCCGTAGAGCAGAAGGTACATTCAAGGGCACAACCTACCTGTGATGAAACACATAAAGTTGCACGGTCTTTTTCTGGGATCCAAACAGCTTCTACTTCTTGGCCACCTTGTAGCATCAGGGCGTATTTAATAGTGCCATCAGTCGCTACTTGTTTAACTGAGATCTCAGGAGCAACAATTTCACATTCAGCTTTTAGCTTTTCTTTCAGCTTTTTGTTGACGTTTGTCATGTCGTCAAAATTGTCTACGCCAAAATGATAAATCCATTTCATCACCTGATCGCCACGGAATGGCTTTTCACCGAATGATACAAAAAGCTCACGCATTGCATCTCGGTTTAAATCTAATAAATTAATCTTTTTTTCAGTGGTCATGAAACAACCTCAATCAGTGACGGTGGTAAGTAGTTTGGGTGCGCGATTGTACATTATTTAATCGACTTAGTCATTAGCTAAACAGATTTACAATGGGCTTAGCTAATGACTAAAAAAGGGCCCGAAAGCCCTTTTTCTTCTGCATCACAGACTTAGCTGTGAACTCGAAATTAACGAGTACGTGGGCAGATTTCTTCGTCAGCGAAGAAGTATGCGATTTCACGTGCAGCTGATTCAACAGCGTCAGAACCGTGAACAGCATTTTCGTCGATGCTGTCTGCGTAGTCAGCACGTAAAGTACCAGCTAGTGCTTCAGCAGGGTTAGTAGCACCCATGATTTCACGGTTTTTAAGTACTGCGTTCTCACCTTCAAGAACAGTAACCATTACTGGACCAGATGTCATGAACTCAACTAAAGCACCGAAGAAAGGACGCTCGCTGTGCTCAGCGTAGAAACCTTCAGCTTTTTCTTTTGAAAGGTGAACCATTTTAGCTGCAACGATTTTAAGACCCGCAGTTTCGAAACGGTTGTAGATAGCACCGATGTGGTTTTTAGCAACTGCATCAGGTTTTACGATTGAAAAAGTACGCTCTAAAGCCATCTTTATGCTCCAATAATTTTAAATTTAAAAGGTTAAATATTAACGGGCGCGAATTATACGCGCTTTACGTGAAAATTCCTAATTTAATTAAATAGTCATTTGATGGCATTTTCATGAATCTAAAAATGTTCAGCAAAACGAGTATAAAATGCGAACACCTTTTACAGTTAAGTACTTGTTTCCACAATGAACTTAGCGTGGTTACGAGTATACATAGCGTGTTTGATATCACAGAAGTGTTTGTTAATGATTTTGATTATTACAGTGATGGCAACTATGCCTGTGTAGAGGACTTCGCAAGCGTATTACCCATTACAGCCCCTATATTTATTGAACTAGACCAAACCAAGCTCCTGAAGTTGGAAGTAGTCATATTTTTTATATCGCTATTCGTTTTGCAAACGGCAAAACCTTTGCGCTTGAAACTGAAGAAGTGCTGTTGTTGTAGTTTTTGTAATCAAAAAATCACATTTAGCATATAATATAACTACATAATTATTAAAGAATATATGTTGTAGCTTTTTGGGCTGTTAACATTAACAAATCCAAACCAATTACCCTGGATAGTTAATTGAGTTTGATCAAAAAAGGTGGCCATTGGATTGGTCACCTTTTTTCTTTTTATAGGCTCACAGCTGGTTTGCTGAGTTTCTATCAAGCATGATCTAGATCAATAAAATTACTGGGCAGGTTATTATACTGCCGCGCTTCATTATCGTATTAATTCATGCAACCGACTTGTACTCGGTTCGATGTGTGGAGCTTTCATGTCGTCACCTATTTTGACCCCTCGTCCTTTTACGCCTGAGTTGTTATCACCTGCTGGAAGTTTAAAGAATATGCGTTATGCCTTTGCCTATGGTGCAGATGCTGTTTACGCTGGCCAACCTCGTTACAGCCTTCGTGTTCGTAATAATGAGTTTGACCTAGATAACCTGCAAATCGGTATTAACGAAGCGCATGCGCAAAATAAAAAATTGTATGTGGTGTCGAACATTGCTCCTCACAATGCCAAGGTAAAATCGTATTTACGCGACATTGAGCCAGTCATTGAAATGCAGCCAGATGCGCTGATCATGTCTGATCCTGGGCTTATCATGTTAGTGCGTGAGAAATGGCCAGATATGCCAATTCACTTATCTGTACAGGCCAATGCGGTAAACTATGCCACAGTGAACTTTTGGGCTCAGCAGGGCATTGAGCGAGTCATTTTATCGCGCGAATTATCCCTTGAAGAAATCGCTGAAATTCGCGAGCTATGCCCAAATACAGAACTTGAAGTGTTTGTTCACGGTGCGCTTTGCATGGCGTATTCTGGCCGTTGTTTGTTATCGGGTTATATTAATAAACGCGATCCAAACCAAGGAACGTGCACTAATGCATGTCGTTGGAACTACGATGTGAAACCGGGCACTGAAAATGAAACCGGCGAAATAGTACATAAAATCGACCCTAAAGCGGTGATCCCAACTCTAGGAGATGGTGCCCCAAGTAACGAAGTATTTATGCTTGAAGAGCAGGGCCGTCCTGGTGAGTATATGCCTGCTTTTGAAGACGAGCATGGTACTTACATAATGAACTCAAAAGATTTACGTGCAGTTCAATATGTTGATCAACTAACGAAAATGGGCGTGCATAGTTTAAAAATTGAAGGCCGCACTAAGTCTTTCTACTATGTTGCACGTACTGCGCAAGTGTATCGTAAAGCCATTGATGATGCCGTTGCTGGTCGTCCATTTGACGCAAACTTATTTAAAACCCTCGAAAACTTAGCGCACCGAGGCTATACAGAAGGATTTTTAAAGCGCCACGCACATCAAGACTATCAAAACTATGAGTATGGTCATTCGGTGTCAGATAAACAGCAGTTTGTGGGTGAAGTATTAGGCCGCAACGATAATGGCTTAGTTGAAATTGATGTGAAGAATAAGTTCTGTACTGGTCATTCACTTGAGCTTATGACGCCAAAAGGGAATATTAACTTCAAGCTAGATTTTATGGAAAACAAAAAAGGCGAAGCCATTAGCGATGCAAAAGGTTCGGGCCATATTGTTAAAATCCCTCTGCCAGAAGATATCGATTTAGATCACGCAATCTTAATGCGTAATCTCGATGCCGATCAAGATACCCGTAATCCATTTAATAAAGCTTAATTGAAGATGCGCTAAGTCATACTTAGCGCAATTATCTCTTATAACTGTTGTTGCCTTAGCCTTTGCATATCTTTTTGCGGTGGCAGGCCAAATAAACGGCTGTACTCGCGACTAAATTGCGAAGGGCTTTCGTAACCAACCACACCACTTGCTTGACCAGCATCAAGACCATTGATCAGCATTTGATCGCGAGCCTCTTGCAGGCGTAAGGTTTTTAAATACTGCAATGGGCTGGTGCCAGTAATGGTTTTAAAGTGCTGGCGAAATGTTGATGAGCTCATATGCGCTTGTTTTGCTAACTCGTCAATTTGTACTGGGCGCATAAAGTTGGTTTTAAGCCAGCTCACAACTCTAACGATATGACTACTTGGTGACCCCTCTGATGCCAGTTTTCTAAGGTGAGGCCCGTGAGGCCCCTGTAAAAGGCGAATAACAATTTCTTTTGCGAGTAATGGCTGTAAGCCGTCGCGAAGTGCGGGATTATATTCAAGCTCAAATAACCGAGTGAGTGCATCAGTGAGTCCTGCATCGATATTATGAATAGAAATCGGCGCAAACGTTTCGTTGCGTGATTGTTTTGGCAGTTTAAGTTCTGCGGCTGTTTGCAAAATTAAGTTGTAATCAAGCTTTAGCACCATGGCAACAAATGGCTGGTGGCGTGTTGCTTCGGTCACATGGGATACCACAGGTAAGTCGAAAGTTGTTAACATGGTTTGCCCACCAGAGCAGGGCAGTACACTGTTTTCGACTGAAAGCATTTTTGCACCTTGTAGCACCACTGCAAGGCTTAATGTGTAAATACAATGCAAGGGGTCGGTTGGTGCGTTACGAATGTGCAATGTGAGCTCTGGCGTATGAGAGGTAATATCACCCGCTTTATTAGCGAATAACATAATCTTTTGCGCGAGTGGTTTAGCAATCTCTTGATGGTTGGTGTCTATCATGTTTTAAACTCACGGTTAGTTATCTTGGCTGTCAAATTTATTGAGCATATCTTGGCTACTAATTTGAGAGCCCATACGGCCACGATTCACATACCTGTGAGAAAACGTTTTTGCGCCATTTGCCCGAACCAGCTTTTCAAAATCATCAATAAAATGCTGTTCGAACTTACTGTTAAAGGTATTAAATAAAATCACATTTTTACCTGAAAAGTCATTATTTTTTGCAAACTGCCAAATCGGTGGGGCAGGGCTATAAAGCCAAATAGGCGAGCCTAAATAAATGGTTTGATACTTCTCAAGGTTTATATTGCTCGGGGTTATTGTTGCTACCTTGCTTCTGGCATCATTAAGAGCGGCTATCCAACCAGGAATACCTAGTTCGTAATCGGTAGCCGTTATCTCAAACAGCTCTGCGTTATGCTTTTGTGCTATGTGATCTGCTAAAACCCCAGTATTACCAGAGCGAGAAAAAACCACGACGGCTGTTTTGGCATCAAGCGTGATTTTCGGCTCCGCATTTTGTAGACGTAAGCTGTTTTTAGCATGCTGTGATTTTTCGGTTTGTGTGACCCAAATGGCAACAGATAAAAGCCCTAATATTACAACTGCGAGTATTATAAATAGCCATTTAATCATTCGTTAACTCCTAAAATCGCAAATTCAAATCAACAACAAAAGTAAGTTAGGCCAAGCATGAGGCCTAACTTATTTGCTTTATGCATGCTCAGCTTACAAGTGCCTTTTTATAAATGCTTGGTTAAAAAAGGCAGTATTTGCTGCATCGCTAATGCAACTGGCTCTGGGTTGTCGTACAGGTCATAGTGCGACCAATCTTCTAGTTCAACGAGTTGTCGGTCTTTTGATGCAAATGACTTTCCGTAAATTTCTTTACCGTCACGGTACGCGCCAAATGCTCCTACTTTTTGACCAATTACAGCCATCATAGGTTGAGTCATTAATGTTTCGGCAAACGCGAAAGCATCCCAAGTGAGGGTTTTTTGTGCATGAGAAAATAACATACGTGTTGCGCCGCCTTCGCTTTGACCACGCGGTGTTTTGTAGTAATCAGTCGCTTCGAAAACATCACGTTCAGTCAGGCCATTGTCGCGGGCAAACTCAATGCTTGGTGGGAGTAATTCGTTAACTTGTAAATCACCACCAAGTGCTTCAGCAGTACGTTGTGCTGCCATCGCTTCAAGTGCGCCAAGCGGGTTAAAATCGGTGAATGCTTCTCTAAATAAACGACCTAAATTAACTGGTGTGATGCCGACCACGGCTTTTACGCGTTTTTCAGTCAGTGCAGAGTTAAATACATAAGCACCCCCACCACATACCCCAATGCTACCAATGCGCTCGTTATCGACATAAGGCAGTGTCACGGCATAATCAATAACATGGCTAATATCTTCAACACGTTGTGATGGATTTTCAATAAAGCGAGGTGTACCGCCAGATTGACCTTGATAGCTGGCATCGAAGGCAATAACCACATAACCCGCTTCAGCAAGTGCTTTACCATATACACTACTTGAGGTTTGTTCTTTACAGCTACCAAATGGGTGAACACTGATCATGGTTGGGTAGGTTTTTGACTCATCAAAATTAGCAGGTGTTAAAACAAGTGCTGAGATAGCCCAAGCCATATCGTGGTTTTGAATACTAACTGTTTGAATGTTCATGTTTGCTCCTAAATGCCGTTTAGGTATGAGCCCTGTTTGGGCTCATACGGATTAATAATTACAGATTGCTTGTAAAGAAAGGGGCTAATACGCTGATTGCTTCAGTGATTTCACTTTCGCCATCGTATAGGTCCATGTGGTTCGCACCTTCAACGATGTACATTTTTTTGCTGCTTGATGCTGCGCGCGCCATTAGGTCATCGCTCATCCACTTGCTGCCTGCATTGCTGCCGACGACGGTCAGTAATGGTTGCGTTAAAAATGCTTCAGCTTTAAAGAATGCATCATAAGTGATGATTTGATTTAAGCTGCGTGCAGTCGCAAAACCCGGTGCAGTGCAATAAGCTGCGCGGTCTGTGTGGTAGTATTCCCACGCTTGGCGAAGCTCTTCGTTTGGTGCATCTTCTTCTTTAAGTGGTGCCATTGGGATGGTCGCAATCTCGTTACCACTTGCATCCGATGTGCGAGAATCAGAGCCAGCTTGGATATATGGGATAGCGTCGCTGTCTTTTACATTGTTATCCCAGCCATTACGGAACATTTGGCCAATATTTACCATGCTGACTGTGCCAACGGCTTTAATACGGCGGTCGTTAATTGCAGCATTTGCGGTGTAACCTGCACCCGCACAGATCCCCATTGCGCCAATGCGATCATTGTCTACATAAGGTAAGGTCGTTAAGTAATCGATTACTGCACTCACATCCTCGGTACGAACATGTGGGTTTTCAAGTTGGCGTGGCTCGCCTGTGCTTTCACCTTGGTAAGATGCATCGTATGCAATAGCGACAAAACCTTGCTCAGCTAGTTTACGTGCGTAAGTCCCTGCTGTTTGCTCTTTAACACCACCACCTGGGTGCGATACGACAACGGCTGGGTAGGTTTTTGTTTCATCAAAATCAGCAGGTAAATTTAATAAGCCAGCGATAGTAATATCTAAACCGTTCGTGTTTGGAAAAGTAACTTTGTTCATGAGCGTAAATCCTCTTTGGGTTAATGAGTAAGGACAGAGACTATTCTCGATTGCAGAGCTGTTTGCTTTGCGTCCTTGATTGAGATTAAGTATAGGAGTGGGCTGAAACGAATGTTTGCCTAAAATGACAGGGTGTTTGTCTAAAATGCCGAAAAAGCACTATGGCAGACAATCGGAAAATGACCAGAGTACGCTAAGAATATACTTAATAGTTTGAAGCTAAGAGGGTTTGCAGGGGGTCTAGTGCTTGTTCTAGATAATGACAGTGATGGGATTTTATTTCTAAAATCGAAATGCCGCTTGCTTTATAAGTATAAGGCTCTTAATTAGGCTGTGATTGCCTATTTTTATTGCCGTAAGCCAATTAATAGGCAGTGTAACGACGCTTATTTTTTAAATTGACTGGCAAGCTCTGCAAGCGACACTTCAGCAAAACGTTTTAATAACAGGGCTTCTGCATCGTCCATTGCGTTTTGCAGGGCGCTGTTAACTGCATGTTCGATAGGGCAGTTGCTGTGCTCATCGGTTAGACCAATTACAAACAGGTTCTTTTCGCCAAGCGCTTGGTGAATATCAAATAAGGTGATGTCTGTTAAGGGAGTGGCCAGTAGCCAGCCCCCATTGTGACCTTTGATTGCCGACACATAACCTGCTTGACGCAGTAACGCCATAGTACGGCGCACAACCACAGGGTTGGTCATTAACATGTTTGCTAATGTCTCTGATGTAACAGGGTGGCTGTAACTGTTTAAATGGATCAGTACATGTAAAACCCGTGATAGTCGGCTGTCTTTTCTCATCTTAAATCGTCAATATGCGTTTTTTGCAGTGTATCACGAACTGCTTAATATTGACCGTTTGAATTACCAAACTAACGCTCACTAAACCAATTCCAAGCCAGCCAATTTGCTGAAATTGCTCATTTAAAATCACAATAGCCAGTACGGTGGCGATAATAGGTTCAAGTAAAGTAATGAGCACGGCTTGGCTAGCCGCGATGGTTTTTAAACCAATACTAAATAGCCAATAACCTAAAAACATCGGCACAATGGCCATGTAAAGCGCCACGCTGGTATTGGTAACTGTGGCAAAAAGCGCATCTCCAGTGATTAATAACGAAGGCAAGAGTACACATGCAGCGCCACCAAATAGGCTTGCCATGGTCGCTCTTGAATGAATGCCGTAGCTAATTAAGCGTTTGGCAACCCATGAATAACCCGCATAGGTAAGCCCTGCAATTAAGCCAAGTATAATGCCGATGTTTTGGCTAAACAGCCCCTTAGCAGCAGAGTGTGAGTCTTTGCCTAACGCGATTAAGCCAATGCCTACTGCACCAAAGCAAAAGCTCACTAGCCAGCGAGTTGCAATAGGCTTTTTCTCAATTAAGTATTCCAATAAGACGGTAAATAAAGGGGCGCTGGCAATCGAAACAACGGTGCCTACTGCCACACCAGCGCTATTCATCGAGGTATAAAATGCCAGCGGATAAATAGCAACACAAGCTGAGCCAAGTAGGGTTAGGGGGTAGTGCTTACGCAGTGTACTTGCATTGTTTATTAGCTGAGTGAGTGAGGTTAAGCAAAGTAATACGCCGCCAAACCCCATCGCAAACGCACCTATTGCAAAAGGGCTAATGTTTGGTGCAAAGCTTGCGGCTGTGCCTGTTGTGCCCCAAAACACACTGGCAACTAAAACGGCAATGGTCGCGATGGTATGGTTCATTGATGATTCGCTTTAAATTTAAGATATCAAAAGCATAATCAAAATTGATGCAAGGTTTTTGACAAAAAGGACGGTTTTGTTGGCGTTAAAAACTAAAGTTATTTTTTAAACTTGCTTGGTGATAAGCCAAAGTACTTTGAAAAACTACGGCTAAAAGATGAAAGCTCATTGTAACCAACTAACTCACTAATACGCTGCAACGGGTAGTCGGTATGACTGAGTAAGGCTTGGGCTTTTTCCATTCGCTGTTTAGTTACATAGTTCATGACAGTTAATCCGGTTTGTTGCTTAAACAGCAGCTTAAATTGCGTAGGGCTTAAACAGGCAATGCTGGCAAGGTGTTTGATATGAAGAGGAGCGCTTAAATGACTGTCAATATAAAGCAGTGCCTCGCTAATACGGCTGTCGACCTTAGGCTGCATAATTTGCTCAGCTAACAGCAAATTGAAGGTGTTAAACATGGCAAGTTCTAATTCACGATTAACCGCTTGCTCAAGTTGCTTTGCCACAAACTGCAAAAATGCCCAAAGTGATTGATTAATAGCAAACACGCAGCGTTCAGCAGTCGCTAGGTTATCTGGTAACTTTGGCATATCGGCCACCACAAATCGCGCCTCTGGCATTGCGGTAAACAGGTGTGATTGCGAGGCTTTGACAACCACGCATTCACCGGGGGCGACTTTACCTTGAAAATCGCCGACACTAATGGCAATCACACCTTTTAAGGGCAGTACAAGTTGATGATAGTCATGGCTATGACTAACAGGCTTAGTACTGTAAGAGCGGATAGATAGATTGCCTTGCATCATTTTGTGATAACCGTTTGCTGAATAAGGCTATTATGCCTGTTTGCGAGGGATGATCAATTTTAGGCCATTAACGGGGTTAGCACATGCTCGTAGGCAATCATTAGCGCAACATAAACCAACAAAACAGCCATTAATTTATTAAACATGTTAAAAACACCCGGCCGTGATACTTGCTTGCCAAGCACTAAGCCCGCTAACGAGTAACTTGTAGGCGCACCGAAGGCAAGGATGGCTAAAATAAAAGACCAAAATACGATTGCAGCGCCAGTAATATCGGCGCTTGGGAATTGAATCGTAGCAATTGGCAAAGTGGCCACCAAGGCTTTTGGATTTAATAGCTGCATAAACAGGCCATCGAAAAAGCTAAGTGAGGCATCTGCTGAGGTATCACTCACCTGTACATTTGCTTTTGCGACTTTCCAGGCAATATACAAAATATAGCCGCAACCAATTAAGCTCACATAAGGCAAAAACTGCGGATTGATCACTTGCAAGCCAAGGTAGCCAAGCAGCACAAATAAGATAAACATCGCGCTACCCACGCCGATAAAAAAACCAAGGTGTGAACGAGTTTGTTTATTTAAGCCGCTGCTTAAACCGAGTAAATTGATTGGCCCAGGGGTGTACATAATGCCAATAGCATATGCAAAAATATCTGCCATAACAGCTCCAAATCAGTAATTCAGCTCTATCTACGAGCCCATTGCAGTTGAAATTGTTTTGGTGTCATACCGAATGCTCGTTTGAAGTTACGATTTAGGTGGCTGGCATCTGCAAACCCTGATTCAACCGCCACGCTGGTGGCATCACGGCCAACCTGTAACGCTTTACGGGCATAATTAATACGACAGTTCAAAACATATTGATGTGGAGTAATACCGAAGTGCTCGCGAAAGCGGCGGATAAAATGAAATTTCGACATGGTGGCAGCATGGGCAATGTCATCAATAGCAATGTCATTGTAGATATTTGCCAAAATGTAGTCTTTTGCACTCAGAAGCAAGCTATCAACTCGGGTGCTTAAAGTTGGCAAATCAAGACTGCCGTTGAGCCTGACTAAAGACTGCGCCATTTGCAATACTGCTGCTTCTCGCTCTATTTTGCTGGTGCTATTGGTTTGTAAAAGCCTTGATAAGTGAATCACTTGATTACGCAGTAATGGATCAGCATACAAGGTGTTTGCCATACGTAATGTGCAATCTTGCTTATATCCAAGTGCTTTGAACAAAGGCTTAAATTCATCGGGATGAATGTACAGCATTAGATACTCTAGGTTTTGCTCAGTGCCAGAGTGACCATCGTGAATATCTTCTGGGTTAAACAAAATGACATTGCCAGGTACGCTTTTATAAAACGCATTACGACAAAAGAAATCTTGCCGCCCTTGTAGAGTAATACCAATTGAATACTCTTCGTGAGCATGTTTTGCATAGGTAAAATCACTCATAGTCGCCGTCAACATAGAGATGCTCTGATGCTGTTCGTTGTTAATGTACTTAAAGTGATTGTCTTTGCTCACAGGTGCTCCTGAAGGGTGTGCGCTTCGTTATTATTCCTACGCCAATATAGCGAAGCTGGCAACCTAAAAACTTGAACAAAATTGCTGTTTTAATTTATTCAGAGGTACAGACAAGCTCTAATTCAGTGTCTTTAAATTCAGCGAGTTTTATATCGTTTTTTTTGGCATCAGTAACTAAAACAGAAATAGCGTCTAACGCTGTCACTTTATGCCTTGCGACTGAAGACAGTTTTTCTTCAGTAACGGCGATTAATACATTATTGCTTTGTTTTACTATAGCGTGTTTAAACTGTGCATCTTCAACGTCAAACGCTGAAACACCCACCTCGGCATCGATTGCGCAAGCACCTAAAACTGCTAGGTCAAAATGCATTGTTTGTAATTGCTTTAACGAGCAACTACCAATTGCAGCGCCTTGTTGCTTACTTATTTTTCCACCTAACAGAATCACATCACATTGTTGGTGTGATTGTAGTGCAATAGCAATTGCAGGCGTGTGGGTAACCACCGTTAAGGTAAGATCGTGTGGGATCATACTTGCAATGGCTAAATTGGTACTGCCAGAATCAATAAAAATAAATGCATGCTCTTTAAAGTAAGGAATACACGCTTTAGCTAAAAGCTGCTTACGGTCACTATTTAAAACCATTCGTTGCACTAAACTGCCATCATTTTGTGCATTAATGACAGCGCCGCCATACACTTTTTTACACACCCCTTGATTTGCTAATTCTTGCAGATCTCGGCGGATCGTATGTTCTGAGACATTAAGTTCTTTGGCTAATTGAACACACACAACTCGGCCGGTTTGTTGTAAATGATCTTTGATCAGTGCTTGCCTCTGATCTGGGAATGAAGCATAATCGAGCATAAGTAATCATAATTGAGCAGTTTAAACTGAGTCTAATGTAGCATTGCATGCTCGTTTTAGCAATTTTGTGATTATTTAGAGTTAAATAGCTCAATAACTAAGCCTTAGCTTAGTTATAAACTGGAATGAGGGAAGGTGACGGGTTTTAACCTAGTCACTTACCCTGCTCGATTGTGATGTTTTATGGAAGGTTTTGTTTGATGTTGTTAGAAAGGTATCCGTTTAAAAAGCGCGAAGTACTCGTTACAAGGTTACTATTTTTGTGTGCAGGTTTAGCCACGGCTACGTGGGCATCGCTCATACCAGTAATTAAAGCGCATATTGGCATTGATGAGAGTACTTTAGGGTTGTTGCTTTTGTGTCTTGGTGCAGGTGCAATATTTGCTATGCCTGTATCAGGTGCGCTCGCAACTAAGTATGGTTGTAAACGTGTATTACAGCTCTCAACGATGATGATTATTTTTTGCCTACCATTTTTTGCTTTAGTAAATAGTGTGGCTAGCTTGGCAACTTTACTGGTGATTTTTGGCCTTTCTATCGGCGCAACTGATTGTGTTATGAACATTCAGGCTGTGTTGGTTGAAGAACGTTCTAAGCTTTCACTTATGTCTGGTTTTCATGGCTTTTACAGTTTAGGTGGTATTTTAGGGGCGGGTGCTGTAGCAATGCTGCTAATTGCTGGTTTTTCGGCATTCGAAATCTGTATGCTAATGGCGGCGATAGTATTACTGTGTTTGATCTTCGCAAAGAGAGACTTACTTCCTTTTGCAAGCCCCAATGAAGGTCCTGCATTTGCGCTCCCAAAAGGCCCGGTGATTTTAATTGGCATTATTTGCTTTGCAATGTTTCTCGCAGAGGGAACCGTTTTAGATTGGAGCGGAATATATTTAATTGATTATCAAAATGCATCAACAGGAATGGCGGCATTAGGGATTTTTAGCTTTTCAGTCACAATGACTTTAGGGCGCTTATTTGGCGATCGCATTATTGCAAAGCATGGGCAAAGGGCTGTTCTGACTATAAGTGGTTTAGTAGCAAGCCTTGGCTTGATAATCGCTATTGTATCAATGAGCTTTTATGTTGCGCTATTTGGTTATGTGTTAATGGGAATAGGTTGTGCCAATGTTGTACCAATTATGTTTTCTGCGGCAGGGAAGCAAACCTACATGTCGCAAGCTACGGCAATTCCTGCTGTAACAACATTTGGTTATTTAGGTGTATTAATGGGGCCTGCAAGTGTCGGTCAAATTGCACATTTTTCTTCACTTGCGTCTGCATTGGTCGTAATAGCGATGTTAATTGCTTTGGCGACTATCTTTTCACTCTTTGTGAAAGTTTCACAAGACTAACTTTATAATTGTTATTATTCAAAAGGTTATATGTATTTAACAGGAAAAGGTGATAGTAAATTATAAAATGGTGAATGTTTTTATCCCTAACTTAGGTCTTCTAATTGAGTTTTATAGAGGGGTTTAAATGAATTTACGTATATCAAATAATTTAGTGATTGCACTTATTACTATCAGTTTTTCTTTATTGGGTTTGTCTTTTATTTTGGGGGCAAACCCCAATGCTATTGGCAGTATATTTTCGTTTTATGGTTTAGAGACTCAGGTACCTGATCATCTCATGAGTATGATTGCAGGCTTTGCACTTTGTTTTGTAGGTATTACCAGCCTTCATTCTCATTTAGGATTTATTAATAGGGCGCTTCCCACCGTGACAGCTCTTATTATTGCACTTACCTGTTTACTTACATTGTTCAGTGCAAATCGTTGGCTTGCAAGTGAAGGGGGTTTTCCAGTAATTGGTTCGGGGCAGGGTATTATTAAGTATTTTGCTGTTATTCCTTTATTTTTATTTGTGTTTTACAAAGATGTTTTGAGTGATAAAGCGCATGTTGCTTTGAATTATGCATCGGTGGCATTAGTGTTGGTTTGGATTGGCGCAATGAAGTTTTTTGCTTTTGAAGCAAATGCGATTGTTAGCCTTGTTGAGTCTTCACCGTTTATGTCTTGGTTGTATATTGTTTTTAGCGTGCAAGGGGCATCAAATGCGATTGGCATATTTGATATTTTGAGTGTGGCGCTGTTAGGTGTTGGCTTGTTTATCAGAAATGCGAAACTTATTTTACTTGCTGGACTAGCCTGTTGCTCGGTATTTATCATGACACAAACATTTTTAATTACCGCACCTAATGCGCTTAGCAGCGTTACAGTGTTTGAGCGATTAGGTCAGTTTGTAATTAAAGATCTGTGGTTTATAGCGAATTTAGTGATTATTTATCATTTAGCTGTATTCAACAATACACCTAAAGAAACAGCAGAATAAAATAAAAAGGCCTCAGAAGAGGCCTTTTAAATGATAACTAAACAACTACAACGGCTTTTTGCTTTTGAACTTTAGAAAACTCAAGGGCATCATTGAGATTGTTAAATTCAAAGTCAGTGGGTTCTTCAACATTTAAAGTACCCGACACAATGTCATTAAGGAGCTTTTCGCCATCACTTACAAGACGTTGCCATTGCTGTGAATCACCATAATCGTGTAATGCACCAAGGGCAATTTCATGATAAGAAATAGTGCGCGTGAATGGTTCATCGACTGGGGTTTCAATACGTCCTAAAATACTGATCACATGACCATTTGCCTGTAGAAGTGGCACTAACTTTTTAGCTTCTTCAGGGCCATTAGCATCAAAGAGTGCAAAGTAGCCACCTTCAGATGGTGCGTCGCGTAATACTAACTTAACGCCAAGCTTTTCGGCTTGCTCAGTCGTTAGGCTTTTTGATAAAGCATGTACTTCAAAGCCACTGTGATTCAGCATTTGTGTCAGCAGTTTATTAACAGCTCCCATGCCGGTTACTAATACTTTTTCGTCTTTACGTAATGGTATTTTGCTAAAAGCTTGCCATGCAGTAAGCAGTGGGCAAGGTAATGCAGCAGCAACATTGACAGCTAACCCTTTTGGCACTTGCATAACACGGTCTGCATAAAGTACTGTGTGTTTAGCAAAGCTGCCGTTTTCACTCAAGCTATGATGATAAGCGACTGTTTTACCTATTAGTTTGGTATCGACGCCATCGCCTACCAGATCAACAACCCCAGCACCGTCTACGCCAGGTGTATGTGTATCTGCCCAATTTATAGGGTCAGCTTGAATAAACTTCCAATCAACTGGATTAATACCAACCGCTAGGTTTCGGACCAAAATTTGCCCTGCTTTAAGTGCTGGTACAGCTTTCAATCCCAAAGCGAGTGCTTTATCAGCGCCTTGAAACTGCCAAGCATGAGTTGTCTTTACTTCATCATGATCCCAGTCAGGAGAAAAATCCGGGTTTGCTTGCCTGTCGCCGCAACTAAGGGCATCAATTTGATTGATCTCGTCTTGGCTTAAGCTAAGCGAAAGGGCTTTTAAGTTGGTAGCCATATTTTCGCGTTTGGTAGATGACGGTATCGTCACCATGTCATGCGCTAACTCCCAAGCAATGACTACTTCAGCGGTGCTCACTTGGTGTTTGTCTGCAATCGCTTTGATGGTTGGATCTTTAAGTACTTTACCTACCGCAAATGGCATATAGCCGGTAACGAGAATGTCGTTTTGGGCACAAAAATCACGTACCTTTTGGTTGGTTAGGTAGGGGTGAACTTCAACTTGATTGGTAAATAATGCGCCTTTTGGCAAAATACTTAAGGCTTCTTCCATTTGTGCAATGGTAAAGTTTGAAACACCAATTTCTTTCGTTAAACCAAGCTCTTTTGCTGATTGTAATTCACTCAAATACTCATGCATGCTTTCGCCATTGGCTGGGCTTGGCCAATGAATAAGCAGTAAGTCGACGTAATCTAGTTGTAGTTTAGTCAGGCTCTCTTTTACGCTGTTAATAAAGTCCGTTTTATTTAACTTATCATTCCATACTTTGGTGGTAATAAATAACTCACCACGCGCAACACCACTGTCTTTAATCGCTCGGCCAACAGCTTCTTCGTTACCGTAAATTTGCGCAGTGTCGATGTGTCTAAAGCCCTCTTCAATAGCTGTTAGCACACTTTGATATGCAACTTCGTCTTGTAATCTAAATGTACCAAAACCCAGTTTTGGCATAATTGATTGTGACATCATAACTCCTTAATTATGGAACGTGGGCAAAACATGTTCGCCGATGTGCTTTAATGCCCATTCAATGGGTAATTCGTTACGTCTAAAGTGCAGGCCGATGTGATTCACACCGGCATTTCTCATTGCCTTTAGCTCTGAGATGAGTCCGTTGACGCCTGTTTCAACCCCAAAACGATGACGTTTTATAGGTGCATCAGGATCATCTAATAAATTTAAATGAATAAAACTAACGTACGGCTTATTTCCTGCGACCTCTCGCCACAAAGCGACACGCTTTTGATGATCATCTGGTGTGCCTGGGTAAGCAAGCCAGCCGTCCATATTTTCGCCAACCCATTGAGGGCTTTGCTGAGCAAGACCTGCTACATAAAGTGGGAAATTTTTCACTTCTGGTAGTAGCTTTTGACCCGCTTCTAAAGATCGCTTAGGGGCGCCTTTAAGTAGCGAAACAGATTCACGTAGTTGCTCACCACGGCTTGCAAAATCAATATCGAATAAAGGATATTCAATAGGTCTATCACCACTGGCAACACCTAAAATTAGCCGATCATTACTAAGCGCTTGCACAGTATTTGCTGCCTTTTTAACAAGCCAAGGTTGGCGCAATGGCAATACCACCGCTGCGGTGCCAAGTAATATATTCTTGGTTTTAGCTGCTAAGTAGCCAAGGTAACTGAAGGTTTCATAAACTTGGGCGGCATCACCAAATTGCGGGTCATAAATCGGTACGTCGCGAACCCATGCCGCTGCGTAGCCAAGCTCATCAGCAAGTTGAACACGTGATTCATGGTTAGCTAAATTAGGGATCCCAAATGATTGATTTGATTGTTGATTGAAATGTACCCAATCATTATCAAGCGGAAGTTCAACCCCAATTGAGAATGGTTTTTGCGCTAATTTATCAAAACTCATTATGACTCCAAACTTTAAGGGACATAGCTAAGCAATACTTAACAATTTAATGCGGCCCTGAAAGTGATTTATGATTAAGTAATGAGGGTATTGTGGCGCTAAATTTATTTGCGAAAAACAGCAAGGATAACAAAACACCTTTGTCGTTTTTGCAAAGGTGTTTTAATCGTTATGAATTAGCTTCTTCTTTTGAAAGGGTAAAGTATGCGCGAGTGACTGGGTAGGCAATTTGTGAAATCAGTGCAGTGCCCCAAAGTAAGTTGCCAATGAGCGAAGGCACATGGGGTAAAATGGGAATGGTAACCAAGGCAAGTATGACGCCAAACATTCTTACTTTGGCTGTAGCAAAACGATGGGCTACGCGATGTTCGATCATTAGCTGGATCCACAATAAGCTTAATAAGTAGCCTGCTAACCCTACACAACCAATGACACCATATTTTAGGGGGTACGGTTGCCAGAACCCGGCTTTCACTTCGCCGGCGAGTGCAACGCCAACCATAACTGCACATAGCATTAAAAATAGGTGAGCTAACCACCAACTTACGAGTGTCCATTTGTGTTGATTTTTAGGTTTACCATTGCCAACAAAATCAAAGTAAATCCAGCATTGCACAAATACCGCAATACCACCAAACATAAAGTTAGCCAGTACAGTGGGGTCGACTTTATAAACTCCTTTTTCAGATAAAGTAATCACCAATTTAAAGAAACCTTCGCCTACGACAATAAGCAGTAAAAGGGCGAAACGCTCAGACATATGCCCAAGGCGTGGTAAAAAGCGTTTATTTTCAAGTACACCAATTTTTGGAGCCATATATAAAACTTGGATAGCGGCAATCGCAGCGCCAAACACCCAATAACGATAGGGGGCAGGCATAAATGCTGTGGTAGCAAAAATGATAGCAAGAGCAAAGTAGTTACGGCTCACACTGCGTGCTAATTTTGTTGATTCGACCCCCAATTGATTGGTGCGATGAAATAAATAAGCTGTAATAAGGCGATTAGCAGCATAGGCTAATGCAAAATATGTCCAACCTTTATCAAGTACATGAGGGAGCGAGGCAGCCATAACCATGGCGGTAACAATTTGGCAGGCCATGATCAGCCGGTGTTTTACATCAGTACTGACATAGAGTGAATTAAAAACGCTGGAGTCAGCCCATGCGAACCATACTGTGATGAATAAACCTGCAAATGTAAGAAAACCACTTAAATGTAAGTGGTCGCTCAAAAAATTACCTAGCAAAAAAATGATTACCACATGGATAAGGTCATAAAATAATTCAACCCAATGAACATGGTCATGTGAACTTTTTAAATCTAGGTGATGCTTAGGTAAGCGCCACATTGGGTGGTTTTCTAATGCCATAATTGATCCTATCTATTTCCTTTCGACAATAATTGCAGTGATGGTGGTTTCACCCTCATTTTTGACTTGATGAGTCCATGCGTCATGCCACATCACATAGCCATTAGGGATCTCAATTGTTGTTTGTGATTCTTTAGTACTGATAGTCGCTTTACCACCTGTCTCAAAATAGACTGTTTCAGCATTATGCTTATGCCAATTATCTTGCTCACCTGGTGCTAAAGTCATACGTAAAACAAGTACTTCACTGTTATCTAGCAATACTTCATAGTGATTAGGTGAAGCAATATGTGCATGGGGAAGCTGTGCTGAAAAAGCATGTGGTGAGCACATAATTGTGCTCACCAAGCCAATCAGCAAAGTTGTCATTTTGCTCATGGCGACTCTCTACTTATGCATACCGCGAATTGGGTAGTTATTTTTTGGGTCGCGTATCCAGTTAAGCCCACTTACCAAAGTTGCTAAATCAGGTCTTACAAATGGGTTATTGGAATAATCAACCACATGTACTTTACCTTGCTCGTTAACCACAAACAGTGCAGGCTCTGCGAAAGGGTGATCCGTTTCTTGTGGTGAACGGGGATCAGAAATGTAAGTACCTAATGCTTGCATTTGCTCTGTAGTCAAACCGTAAGCAAGTGGAAATGACACAGATAGCTGCTCTAAATGCGCTTCTAGCTGCTCTTTGCTATCACCTGAAACAGCAATTACATCAACACCCGTTTCTAATAGCGCCGCTTTGTACTGCTCGAGGCTATTTAAATAGCGGGTACATAAAGGGCAATGCTTACCACGATAAACAACAACAAGCTGCCAGCTTGCACCGTGTTGAGGTTGACCAAGAACAGCCTCTTCACCATTTAAAAGTGCAGCACTAATACTAGGAAATGCACTGCCCGGATGGAGTTTGTTGCTATAAACAGATTCGTTACTCATGAGTGTTCCTTAAAAGTTCTCGTTTAAGTGTTTTTCAAAGCGCGCAAAGTCGCTGTCGATGTCTGCATTTTTCATCACGTCATAACAGGCGAAAGTTGGCATCGCTTGCATACCGAAAAACTTAAAGTTCATATGCATTGGGAAAACAAGGTCATCAACACTTTTACCTTCAAAAAAGTCAGCGGCATCTGCAAATGATTCTGCAGGTGCATTTAAAGTCAGCGACATCATATATTGAGTGTTAGTCAAGGTGCCGCCTTTACCGTAATTGGCTTTTGGATTGTCTTGATGACGACCGTCACCATGGCAAAGCGCTCCACCCATGCCCGCGGTGTACACTTCATCCATGTATTTTTTGAATGACCAAGTCATGCCCATCCAATTAATTGGTGATTGCAAAAAGACGATATCTGCCCATTGATGGTTCTCAAGTTCAGTTTCTACATCAAATTCGTCTTGTGTGTTAACCACACGTGTTTGATAGCCTTTTGCTTGAAAAAAAGCGTCGGCTTTTGCGATTAAAGCAGCATTTAACTTACCTTCAGAAAAAGGGTAATAGTGATGTGCGTTAAGAATTAATACGTTTTTCATAGTTGAGTATCCGTTTGCTAGTTACTTTATCGTGTTCAAAATACATTCTGTGGTATATAATAGTAACCTAGATTATTTAATCAACCAGTCACCTTTTTGTAACTAGGCTGAAAAATGCGAGGATGTTTTGGAAAGTTCAGTAGAAACAGATAGTAAGGGTAGAAAAAAAGTTTTAAATACTTGCATGGAGCCATGTGCTATTGAAAAAGGCATGCGTTTGATTGGCGGTAAATGGACTGGCTCTATTATCTATCATTTAAAAGATGGCCCTGTACGCTTTAATGATTTAACGCGCATGCTGGGTGGTGCAAGCAAAAAGATGATCGACCAGCGTCTAAAAGAGCTTGAAAGTAGAGCGATGATCACCCGTCATGTTATTAGCACGCGCCCGATAGCGGTGACCTATGAGCTAACTGACTTTGGCCGCTCAGCACTGCATATACTCGATGAGTTACGAGTTTGGTCTGAATCAAATGAGATTTAAAGTTTGCGATTCTTTTCTAGAATAAAATCTATAAGAACTCTCACTTTTCGCGCCTTTTGACTGTGCTGCTGAAAGTATAAGAAAAGCCCAGAAAAGGGATACCAATGTTCTTCAAGGATTGGAATTAAAGTGCCTTCTTTAAAGTGGCTATGTAACATTGGCTCTACCATTCGCCCTATGCCAAGGCCTTTTTTCGCCGCGTTAATCATCAAATCCGTATCATTCACGACCATCGCAAATGGCATTGTTACTGACGTTGTCTGCCCTTTATTTAATAAGTTAATGGCTACTAACTTTTTAGATGTTATATATCGGTATTGGATTAATTTATGGTTAGCTAAATCTTCAATAGTTTTAGGGATCCCATAGGTTTTAGCATAGCTCGGTGAGCAAAAAAAGCCCTCTTTGAAAGGTGCAGTAAGAGGTTTAGCTACCATGCCAGGCTCAATTTTGTCTCCAAACCGAATACCTATATCCATACCATCAGTAATCAAGTTAACAGTTGCATCATTTATTGATATCTCTAATTGGATCTCAGGATAGCGACGACAAAACTCCTCGTAGTATGGCTCTAATAATAATTGGAATGCAAAACGAGGGGTTGTTAATCTCACTGTCCCTTTTGGTGTTGCACTAAACTCTTTTACACTTTCAAAAGCACCTGACAATTCGCTTATAGCTGTTTTTGTCTGTTGGCGAAGTTGTTCGCCTGCTTCAGTTAGTTCGATTCGCCGAGTGGTACGATTAAATAATGGTACGTGTAGCGAGCGTTCAAGAGATTTTAATGCATGACTTACTGAAGGTGCCGTCATTTCTAGTCTTCGGGCTGCGCCACTAATACTGCCTTCCATAGCAATTGCATGAAAAATAAGTAATTGAGAGTAGTCGGTACCGTTCATTATTGTTAGTTTCTATCTAATAATTATTGTTGATAATATCATCTAAAACTAATTAATAGTATATCTTATGCTTATCGAATTCGTTCCTTATATACCTTGAAGGCAAATTCATGAGTAAAATTTTAGTTATTTCAGGCCACCCAAACCTATCAGAATCAAATGCGAATACGACTGTCATCGAGACATTGTTATCGCGGCATGATGATGTAGCTATAAGACGGTTAGATTCACTATATGGTGAAAAACAGATCGATATAGTTTCAGAACATGAAGCACTGTTAAGCGCTAGTGTTGTTGTTTTACAGTTCCCATTTTATTGGTACTCTGTTCCAGCGCTTATGAAACGTTGGATTGATGAAGTGCTATCTTACAATTTTGCTTATGGGCCTAAAGGTGACAAATTAGCAAACAAACATCTAATTTTATCAGTTACTGTCGGTGGCCCTGAAGAAGCATATTCACCTCTTGGCTATAATCATTTCAGTGTGGAAGAGTTTTTGCGTCCACTAGAACAAACTGCTTACCTTGCAAAAATGCAATACCATAGGCCAATCTATAGTCATCGAATGGTTTATATAGAGGGGGTGTACAATGAGTTATCGGATGTCCAAAATCGAGCTGTCGAACATGGAGAGCGCTTAGCGGCTAAAATTGCTGATTTATTACATTCGCCAGAGAGTATAATTAAGCAATTTGTAAATAAATGGTTCGATAAGTTAGATTCTTTGTCAGAAAAAACCGAAGCGTTTTTACCCCATTTATCAAAGCAACTTGTTTTGTGCTTGCCAGAAGGAGATTTTTTGGGGCACGCGGGCTTTAAACAATGGTACCAATGGGCATTATCAACATTTAAACCTAATTGTAGGCACACAGTTGAGCAAATAGATATTACTGCTGACGGAGAATATTTTAACCTTTCTTTGAGAGTTAATTTGAGCGCACACACATACATTGATTCTGATTTTGCTGGGCAAAATGTTGAAGTACAAGTTAAAGAAAATTGGCGTTTAAGAATAATTGATGGGCAACATGTGCTCATTGAGCAGTACTTAGTTTCATCATTGGGCGATCAATTATGAGAAAGAGATTAATTTCAGCATTACTGTTAGCAAGCCTGACAGGATTTAATGTACAAAGTAAAAGTACACTTTATTCCCCAATTGTTGAGCATAATATTAAGCAAAATTTATCAGATTTACATAAAGCGGTTATTGCCAATGATATATCTCAAGTAAAATTACTGATCGCGCAAGGAGCCGATGTTAACCAGCTTGATAAGTTAATGGGGATTGCCCCTTTACACATAGCAGTACAAGGCCGGAATCTAGCGATGGTAAAATTATTAGTAGAGAATGGAGCTTATGTTAATTTACAGTCTGTTAGGCTTGGCGGAACCCCTTTGTTACTAGCTGTGTGGCATCGCAATGTTGATGCAGTAGCGTATTTACTCAGTCTAGATGATATTGATACTACAGTCTTATCAGCTGCGGGAGCTACAGCCTTACAGTTTAATCGCTCAGGAGGAAAAACAAATGATGCCTCACTTAATGAGGATGTATCAAGGATAAATCAGTTGTTTACTGAACATCACGCACGCACTCAAGCTAAAGCAATTGAGAAAGCAGCAATTTATTTGGTAGTTGCAGATAGTTCAATATCGCAAGCACGAAAGGTTGAGAAAATAAAAGACTTAATTTCAAAAGGCTATGATGTTAACGCTTTAGCACCTGTGCTTAAAAACGGTAGTGACTTTCACAGTGCCCTATTATTAGCTGCTATGCAGGGACAGTTAGCTGTCGCTAAAATACTACTTGAGAACGGTGCGGATCAAACTCTAACTGGGGCCTATATGGCCGCGATTGCTTTGCACAAGGCTGCTTATTTTGGTCGGGCTGATATGCTAACTCTTTTAAGTCAATACCCTGGATTTAAAAGTGTCCTAAATGCTCAAGGTCCTAATAATGGTTATACGCCTTTACATGATGCTGTATGGCATGGACATTTTGAGGCCGTGAAGGTATTGGTAGAAGCTAAAGCAAGGCTTGATTTAACAGGTTATGATGGTAATACACCTGAGCAGCTCGCTATTCAAAATGGTTATACTGAAATAGCGCATTTCTTAAAAATGGCATCAAATTAGTTTTGATAGCCTCTGCGAGAAAGAGCGTTTAAAGGGAAGTATACCTAAAGCTATACGCTAGCAGAATTTGCTAGCGTATTTCAATTACGGAAAAGAGTAGCGCACAATTCGTTTTACGACAGAAAAGTACTGGCGAAAGAAGCCGCCGGTATTGTAGTGGATGCCGTGCTCTTTAAAGATAGCTTGCACCTTAGGGGCAATTTCGCGGTAGCGTTTTGCGGGTAAATCTGGGAATAAGTGATGTTCTATTTGATAGCTCAAGTGCCCAGTCATTACATGAAACAGGTTACCCCCTTTGATATTTGATGACCCCAACGCTTGGCGGTAATACCACTGGCCTTGTGATTCATTTTCGCAGTCTTGCTGGTTAAATGTTTCAACTTCACCGGTAAAGTGCCCGCAAAATATAATGGTTGAGGTCCACAGGTTACGTAATAAATTAGCCGCTAGGTTGCCCGTAAAAACCCACAAGAATAAAGGCCCAGCAAGGAGTGGAAAGAGCAGATAGTCTTTCACTAGCTGGCGTGCACCCTTACTAAAAAAGCGCTTTTTCAGTTCGCTGTGCGATACTTTGTAATCACGGTCATCTTTTTTCTTGCCAAAAAATACTCGCTCGGCTGCCATTTCATGGTACGACACACCCCATTGAAACAGCACACTGAGCAATAGGTAAGTGACAAATTGCCACAGGTTTTTTACTCGCCAACGAAAGTCATTCGATAAGCGCAGTAATCCATAACCGAAGTCGCGATCTTTACCAATAATATTGGTATAGGTGTGGTGCTCGTAGTTGTGAACGCGGTTCCAGCTAGCCCCATCGCACGCTATATCCCACTCGTAAGACCTTGAATTTATGTATTTATCATTCATCCAATCGTATTGGCCATGCATCACATTGTGGCCAATTTCCATGTTATCGAGGATTTTTGCAATGGCTAAACTAAGCACACCCACGAGCCATAAAACAGGCTGAATAAAGCCTAGCATTAATAGAATTCGGCCACTCCATTCAAACACTCGCTGGCAAACAATAACGCGGCGAATGTATTTCGCGTCTTGCTCACCGAGTTTAGATTTTACATCTGCTTTAACGCTATCGAGTTGAGCTGCTAATTTTTCATAATTGACTGTTTTTGTTGTGTTCATGCTGATAACTCCACGTCACTGACTGGTTGCGATATACAAAGTTGAATTAACTGCTCTGAGCTATCAGAGAACTCACCGGTGCGAATATCACGCACGATGCCTTGCTTTTTGACGCATTGGCATTGGTGGCAAATCCCCATACCACAGCCAACTGTCACAGGTTGCTTATTCGCTTGTAAGTGGGTCAGTAAGGTTTGTTGGTTATCAATCGTGAATGTTTTGCCCTGATGAGTGAGTGTTAAATCGTGCTTATCAGAGGTTGCTAAAACAGCAGGGACTGCACTGAAATGCTCACTGTCTATAGGCGTATTTAATTGCTTAGCTAAAGCGGCTGCTTGCTTATACAAAGCAGCAGGGCCGCACACTAACCAGTGTTTATGCGCATTTGTTGTCAGCCATGTCGTCGCATTACCGTCTTTGCCGCGCTCAAGTAAGTGATAATCAAAATTGCTCAGTGATTGCTTTAATTGCTCAAGCTCATCTTTAAGCCAGTGGCTGTTCGGCTTTGCATAGTAAAGCAGGGTTATAGTGTGTTTGCTATCTGCAGGTAAAGATTTAAGCATGGCTATGAATGGCGTAATGCCTGAGCCACCGGCAAGCATGATTAAAGATCGCGCGGTATTTGGCATAACAAACTGGCCTTTAGGCTCAGAAATATTAAGCCATTGCCCTGGCCTCAAATTTGTTAGCTTTGATGTAAATGCGCCGATTTCTTGGCTGCGGATCAATAAACGAATTTGTCGCTGCTGCCTTGCCAATTGTGGTTCGCTTGCGATGGTAAACACGCGCGTAAGCAGTCGTCCATTTGTTTGAATTGTTAACGCAATGTGCTGGCCTGCTTGATGAACTGGCCATGCTTTTTCTGGCTCAATAATCAACTCAACGCTTTGTTCAGCAAACACCTGTACATGCTTTACTTGTGCACGAAAGTAGCCTTCGCGCCAGCCTGGTTTAAAGCACTGAACCACCGGCTCCCAGTATCCTGCCCATGACTGATGATGCAATAAATGTTTTGATAATGAATTTAATAACGCTCTCATTTTTCGCCTTTAGCTTACAAGTGTACGCTCATTTGGCGCACAAGTGTAAGCTGAAATGTGATAATTGCAAGTCTAATTTGAGTAATTATTCTAAAAAGCAGTTGACCAAGGTTTTTAAAAGCGGCATCGAAGCAAGACTATTTAGAGTAAGGCCAAGCAAAGCGCTCTTTTAGCTAGTTAAAAGGAATTGGCTTTGGCTTAGAAAGTTAAAGCAGTTAATGAAAATGGATTTAATTTTAATTTTTCTAATGAAAAAGTGTTGCCGCTTTTTTGATTTTCGAACTATGTTTAATCAGGTACAAATACGTAGTAGAGGGAAAAAGATGGTCGATAATTGCACTATTCTTATCATTGATGATGAAGAGATTAACACTTTACAACTTGAACACGCACTAGAAGATGTTGGTAACATAATCACCTTAAACGACAGTACCCAAGCACTAGAGTTAATCCATAAAGCAAAGCCTGATGTTTTGCTACTTGATTTAGAAATGCCAAAAATTAGTGGCTTTGATATTTTACAAGAACTTCAATTCAACCCAGAGTTTGAACAGCTACGAATTATTGTTATTACTTCACATGGTGATCCACAAATTGAAGAATCAGCATTATCTTTAGGCGCAATTGATTTTATTTCTAAACCTCTGAACTTAAAGTTATGTCGATTGCGAATAGAAAATCACGTTAAAGTTAAAGCGCAAGAGAATATTTTACAAAATACCCAAGCTGCTTTATTTGCTGAAAAAGAGCATTTACGTATTACAATTGATTCGATAGCAGACGGCGTTATTTCAACGGATCAACATGCCCAAATTACTTATATGAACCCTGTAGCGCAAAGGCTTACGGGCTGGTCTCAAACTGCTGCAAAGGGTCGTCATATTGAAGAGGTGATGAAATTAACTGACTCCACAACAAAAACACCTTCAATAAACCCGCTTACTGTTGCTCTAAAGGAAAACCGCCCTGTGGCGATGGCAATAAACACGCAACTAACGAGTAAACAAGGGGTTGAACACCGAGTTGAAGATAGCGCAGCACCAATTTTAAATGAAAAAAAACAACAATGCGGTGCTGTTATGGTTTTTCAAGATGTTAGTGAAACGCTCGCTATGTCGGTTCAAATGACGTACTTGTCACATCATGATCAACTAACCTCACTACCAAACCGCGTATTACTGCATGATAGATTAACTCAAGGTATTGCCAGAGCCTCTTTTAATGACACTAAGTTAAGTTTATTACTGCTCGATTTGGACAAATTTAAGTTTATAAATGATGCGTTAGGCCATCATATTGGAGACGAAATTATTGCTCATATTGGCCACTCTTTAGATTGCTTTGCTTGTAACGATATTACAGTTGCACGTGTCGGGGGGGATGAATTTGCGCTTGTTGTCCCTCATGAGTCACATTCTTTGAGTCTAGAGCCTTTGATAAATCAAGTGCTTAATGTAATTAGTAAGCCATTTCGCTCTGGTGGCGAACAACATATTCTTTCTGCAAGCTTAGGCATAAGTGTTTACCCTGATGATGCTAATTGTGTTGAAGAAATGCTTCGCCATGCAGACTCCGCTATGTATAAGGCAAAGAACGAAGCGGCAAATAGTTATTGCTATTTCAGCACAGACTTACAGGTTGAAATGAATAAACGCCTTGATGTAGGTAATAAGTTAAGAAAAGCCCTCGAAAATAACGCCCTTGATGTGCACTATCAACCTAAATACGATTTACGTAGTGGCGAAATGGTTGGCGTAGAAAGTTTAGTTCGTTTAAGTGATGATGAGGGCGGATTTATATCACCACTGAATTTTATTGAGTATGCTGAAGAAACGGGCTTAATTTTTAGGTTAGGCGAGCAAGTTTTAGAAAAAAGCTGTATTAGTGCAAAACGCTGGTTAGATGCAGGTGTGCCGACAAAAGTAGCCGTAAATATTTCCGCTAAACAGTTTACCGACTCAAAACTTGTAGACACAGTCGCGATGATTTTAGAGAAAACTCAGCTACCGAGTAAATATTTAGAGTTAGAAGTGACAGAGTCAGCGCTAATTGAAAACTATGAGTATGCGGTCAATCAACTTAAATTAATTGCCAATATGAAAGTAAGTATTGCCCTTGATGATTTTGGTACAGGGTATTCTAGCTTGTCGTATCTAAGGCTGTTTCCTTTAAATGTATTGAAAATAGATCAGTCCTTTGTACGTGATATGCTAACTGATTCGCAAGCGCTTGATATTGTTTCAACGATTATTGAACTTGCGCACTCTCTTCATCTTCAAATTGTTGCTGAAGGAATAGAAACGGCTGAGCAAAAAAACAAACTAGATGAGCTGGGCTGTGCCACAGGGCAAGGCTACTTGCTTGGTAAGCCAATGAATTATGAAAGCCTAACGCAATTGCTTTTACCCTCGTTGCACAATAACGACCAGTATGTTTGAGCTTAAGTTTATCTTTTGTATGTCTTTTGAATCAATTTTTGAAATTTATTCTACACTTTAAAAACTATAAATTCGTTGGAACTTCAAATGACTAACTCAGTTGATCGTCGGCGTTTTCTTAAAGGTTTAGGAGCTGGCGCGGCCGTCTCTACTCTTGCATTTAAAGCACCTTATGTTTTTGCTAAAAATAAAGTCACATTAAGGGTGCTTGGCACACATGTTACATTGCAAGAAGAACTCAGAAGCAGGGCAATGCGTGAATTAGGCATTAACCTAGAGTTTACGCCAATGGGAAGCGCCGCCGTTTTACAAAAAGCAGCAGCAAATCCAAGTTCATTTGATTTGTACGAACAATGGTCAGACTCAATTAATATTTTATGGCAAGCGGGGGCAATTCAACCTATCGATATAGATAGGCTTGTTTATTGGGATGAAATAAACCCATTAACAAAAACCGGAAAAATAGTCCCTGAAGCTAAACTTGGCGCGGGCGACTCTCCTAATAAACTGCTTTATGTTCAAGACGACGGTACGCTATCGCAAACTCCGAGCAAAGCAATTAGCTTTATGCCTTATGTTCATAATGTTGACTCATTCGGATACAACACCCAAGTGATAGAGCAAGGGATCCCTTATCAAACTGAATCATGGGCTTGGTTACTTGATGAAAAACACAAAGGAAAAGTTGCGCTAGTAAACGCCCCTACAATAGGTATCTTTGATGCGGCCCTTGCTGCGCAGGGTCAGGGACTAATGACTTTTAATGACATGGGCGATATGAGTATTGCCGAAATTGATCAACTTTTTGCTATTTTATTAGAAAAAAAACGACAAGGGCATTTTTCTGGCTTTTGGACATCGGTTCCACAATCGGTGGACTTTATGAAAACAAAACGAGTAAACATCCAAAGTATGTTCTCGCCAGGGGTGAGTGCGTGTCGTGGAGCAGGCATTCCCGTGGTTTATGCATCTCCAAAAGAAGGCTACCGAGCTTGGCATGGTGTTATGTGCTTATCAGCCAATACACAAGGGCATGTAAAAGATGCAGCATACGATTATATGAATTGGTGGTTATCTGGTTATCCAGGAGCTTTTATCGCAAGGCAAGGGTACTACATTTCAAACCCAGAGCGAAGCCAGCCCTTAATGTCAAAGCCGGAGTGGAGTTATTGGTATGAGGGTAAAGAAGCCGTTGTAGATTTACGCGGTACCGATGAAAAGGTATCTGTAAAAGCGGGTCAAAAGCGTGATGGTGGTAGCTATATTCAGCGATTTTCAAATATCGCAGTATGGAATACTGTGATGCCTAATTACGATTACAGCTTAGATAAATGGTTTGAATTGTTAAATTCATAAGGGCTTAGATTGCTTAACATCTTTTCTAAATCAATTGCTGCAAAGATGTCGCTGGCGCTGCTGCTATTACTATTAGCATTGAGTGCTAGTTTTTTTGTAATGGATAAGCGATTAAAAACCATAGAAACGGCATTTGTAGAGATTAGCCGTATCAGTAATTATGCGGTGAGTATCTTAAGAATAAATAAAGACATTGTAGAGATGCAGCGTGATATTTCTGTGTACGGCAACTCAGGGAGTAAGTCTGTTTTTAATAAAATAGAAGATAACTTTCAAAGTATAAAAAAACGTTTAGGTAATATAAATTTTAATCAAAATGAAGCAAACAGTCAGGTTTACTTAGATTCGATGTCTGAGCTTTTGAGTCGATACGATGAGAACCTAGCAGTACTTACAAAACGCTATGAGGTCAGGGCACATTTAATCTATCAGGTGTTACCAAGTATATACACCAATGCGATAGCAGAACTTGAAACTTTGAAATCAAATAGCATCAATACAGAAGATAAATTAAGTATCGCAGAGCTTACTAACCTATGGCATTCAATGCATCACGATGCGTATCAATTTTTATCGAAGAAAGACTATTCAAAAAGGGCTAAAGTGAATACTACACTGCGCTTGCTTAATCAAAAACTACAAGTGCTTCAAGGTCCTGCGATAACACTCGATAAAATGTCCCAGTTTACTGCTAATTATCAGCAGCAATTCTCTAAAAGTATTCAAGCTAACCGTCATTACTTAAGTTTAGTCAATGTGGTTATGGCAGGTGATGCTATTGAATTTAGTACCTTATCAAACCAGCTAAGAGAGCTTTCTTTATCGAGATTAAAACAAATTAAATCGGAGGCTGAAAAAACAGTTTCAAATTCTGAGCGTATTTTAAAGCTCCTTGCGATCGGTGTTGTTATTTATATTGTGGCTTTTGCAATTGCGTTTCATTTGCAAATTTCGCATGCAATTAAGCGCCTTACCGTTAGTTTTAAATACTTTTTGAGTGGTGACCTTTCGGCCAAAATTTATGATTTAAATCGCAAAGATGAAATTGGTGTTTTAGCGAATGCAGCAGAACGATTCAGGGTTTTAAGTAAAGACCTTGCAGATGCAAAGCAATCAGCTGAGCGTACAGCGAAAGTAAAATCTGAATTCTTAGCAAATATGAGTCATGAGATCAGAACTCCTATGAATGGTGTTTTAGGTATGGCTCGGCAGCTAAGTCGCACACCATTATCGGCAGAGCAAGCAAAGATGCTCAATATCATTAAATCATCAGGTGCAAGTTTACTGGTTATTATTAACGATATTTTAGATTTGAGTAAAATTGAGGCTGCTAAAGTAGAGCTTGAGTCAGGTCCAATTGAATTAAGCTCCTTGTTGAACGAGTTAACGCATTTATTTTCGCAACAAGCTGAAAATAAAGGTATTGAGTTATTTATTACGACAACGCCAGAGCTCACCGACTTTATATTTTTAGGTGATGAAACTCGGCTCAAACAAGTACTCATTAATTTATTAGGCAATGCAATTAAGTTCACTCATCGTGGTAGCGTGTTACTCAACGTCATTATTGAAGAAGTAGTGAATGATGAGTTTAAAGTAACTTTTAGTGTATCTGACACGGGTATTGGTATTGCCAATGAACAGCTAGATTCTTTGTTTGACGCTTTCTCTCAAGCAGATGCTTCTATTACTCGTCGCTTCGGTGGCACTGGGCTTGGCCTGACTATCTCAAGCAAGTTGTTACATTTGATGAATTCGTCATTAAAAGTAGAAAGTGAACCAGATAAAGGCTCTATGTTTTATTTTGAGCTTAATGTTACCCGAACATTCATAACCCCTGCTATCAGTGAAAGCCTTCTTGAAGAGAGTAGTGAAAAGTCCGTTGATTTTTCCCATGTAACTGCACTGGTGGTTGAAGACAATGATATTAACCAAGTGGTAATCGAGTCTATGCTGGCTGAGTTTAATATTAAGTCGATCAGTTTAGCTGATGATGGGGAACAGGCCATAGCACAGTGTGAAATAGGGGCGTTTGATATTATTTTTATGGATATGCAAATGCCGGTATTGGGTGGCCCTGAGGCAACATTGAAAATTAGAAAACTACCTGCCTATAAGCACACACCCATAGTGGCATTAACCGCAAATGTGCTTGCAGCAGACAAACAGCGATGCTTTGAAGCGGGTATGAACGACTTTATTGGCAAGCCAATTAAGTTCGAAAACTTAAAACGTGTTTTGGTTAAGTGGTGCTCTCAGCATCACCAATAAACTAACAAGGAAGCAATGTGAACAGTCTCAATATAGATAATAAAAGCACAATGTCATCTAAAACGTTTTTGTTATTTGTTTCATTAATTTTTAGCGTTTTTGCTGCCATCGCTGTCTACTTTTTCGAGGGGCATGTTAAACGGGATGCGTTAAACTCAATTGATCAAGAGTTTACAGAAACAAACCAGCGTTTAAAGAAAATACTCACATCTTCGATATTGCAGTCGAAATCTGATTTACGATTTTTATATTCAACGCCCCCTATAGCTGGCCTACCTCGGGCTCATTTTAATGATGGAATTGACCCCTACGATGGTACAACCTATCAGCAATGGAAGGAGCGGCTTGAAACCATTTTTATAGGCTTTATGGAGAACAACCTTGCGGTTGAACAGCTGCGCATAATAGCTGTGAGCGCAGAAGGAAAAGAGTTAATTCGTGTGCAACGTGTTGGCGCTTCAGTAGAAGCTGTACCTGACTATTCTTTACAAGCGAAAAGTGCAGAACCTTATTTTTTGCCAAGTTCATTATTAGAAGTGAACCAAATATACATGTCGCCTATGTCGCTAAACAAAGAGTTTGGCGAGGTAGTGTTTCCTTACAAACCCATGTTGCGTTTTTCTATACCCATATACAGTGATAAAGGAAAGCGTTTTGCTTTTTTAATCATGAATGTAAATGCCACCCCATTAATACAGAAGCTAAAAGAAACTATTTTTGATTATTCTCAGTTAGTGATCAGCAGTTCAGAGGGAGATTTTATTTATCACCCTTATGAAGGGTATCAATTCACGAGAGACTTAGATCCGTCTATTACATGGCAGTCAGTGTACGATCAGCCTGTTCAGCACCAAGGGCTATATTTAGTTACTGCAACTTCACCAACAACTCAGCAGTTTTATGTTCATTCAGAAAAAGTACAAACAAGACCAGGTAAAAGTTATGGCTTTATCAATTTTAATCTTTTAGTGGCTAAGCAATACGTTGATAAAGTAATAAATGAAAAGCGGGTCATGACCTATAGCTTATTAATTTTGATAATTCTTTTTACGGGGGTATTACTGTTAACGTTTTACCGAAACGCAAACCGGAGCCAGTTACTAGCAGAGGCTAGAAGAGAAGCGTCTGCTATCGTTGAAGGGTCGATAGATGCCATTGTTGGTTTAAATCTAGAAGGTAAATTGACAAGTTTAAATAAAACAGCTGAAAACCTATTAATGTTGGCAAGTTCGATGTCGATAGGAAAAGCGAGTAAAGATATTGATTTTTTGGCCCGATTACCTATTCCTGATTACATTGCGGATATTCAAAACTCAAAAACACAAATCAAAGATGAATGCAGTATTTCTGAAAACGGTGTGGTGAATTATTTCGCCATTTCGGTCAGCCCTGTTTTTTCGGATCAGCGCGTTTTAATCGGGGTTGCATTGATTATTAGAGATATTAGCAAAGAGCAAGAAGCTGCGAATAAAGTTAAACGTTTAAATTCGGAGCTTGAGGCAAAAGTAAGGCAAAGAACTCAAGCACTTGCTGAAGCTAAAGATGAAGCAATAAAGCACAGCGATATCAAAAGCGCATTTATATCTAATATCAGTCATGAACTTCGCACGCCATTAAATGGAGTGATTGGCACGTTGAATATTTTAAAACGTCAAACATTGCCCGATAATGCCCGTAAGCTTGTAGATATGATGGAGTTAAGTGCTTCAAATTTAAGGCTATTAATAAATGATATTTTAGATTTATCTAAAATTGAGTCGGGTAAACTCGATTTAAACATTCAAAAAATCAAACCTCAATTACTGATCGAAAGTTTAGTCGAGTCATGCTCTGTGAGGGCTTTTGATAAAGGTCTTGATGTTTATTTAGATACGAGCGGGCTGGCTTGTTACGAAGTTAAGACTGATCCACTTAGGCTTACTCAGATCATTAATAATTTGATTAGTAATGCGATTAAGTTTACAGAGCAAGGCTTTATCAAAGTAACGGCATCATCTGAGCAGGTTTCTAATACAGAGCATACCTTAAAAATTACCGTGCAAGATACGGGGATAGGAATAGAGTTAAATACTCAACGTCATTTATTTGATGCATTTCAACAAGCTAATAGTTCTATAGCCGACAACTATGGCGGAACAGGGCTTGGTTTATCAATATGCAAACAGCTGTGTAATATAATGAATGGTGATATTGCAGTTAATTCTGCAATTAATGAAGGGAGCGCATTTAGCTTTTACATTAAAGTTGGGAGTAGCCAAGCCCCTAAACCAGATGTTTCAGACTATTATAATCATAAACGTATTTTATTGATTAGTAACAACTCGCAATGCCATGATGTGATGCAAAAGTTACTAAAAGTATATGGGGCTGATGTTAAAGTTAGCGACATAAACACACTTGCTGATGAACATACAAGCAATGTTGATTATGTTTTTATTGATTATGAAAGTATTCAAGCGATAAACCCTCAATCACTGGTAAATAGCCTCGCGAATACATTAGAAAAAGGCCGTATAATTTTACTGCATCTACCAACTAACCCCCTTCCAAAGGCGCTCGATACAAAAGTTACATCCCTTAATAAACCAATTACACAAACTAATTTATTGAGAGTTGCAGGTTTTGAAGTATCAGAAAATGAGCCACTTTATTTGCTGAGTGAAAACAGAACGACAGAAAATGACATAACAGCAGATGTTTTAACCCAACTTAAAGGCTGCCGAATATTAATTGTGGATGACAATGATATAAATATTGAAGTTGCACTTGGCGCCTTAGATGGATTGCCTATAGAGGTTATTACTGCTCAAAATGGTCAAGAAGCGCTGGAAATTTTATTAAATTCTAAAGCGAGTAACGAAGTTATTCATTGTATTTTAATGGACTGCCAAATGCCGGTTCTCAATGGTTATGAAGTGTGTGAAAAAATCCGAGCCGCAGAGGCTGGTCAATACTATGCACAAATTCCCATCATAGCAATGACGGCAAGTGATATGGCTGGTGAGAAGGAAAAGTGTATTGCAGTTGGAATGAGTGATTATGTTAGTAAACCTATCCAAGCTCACGAAGTTCAGTCAAAAGTTGTTAAGTGGTCTTTATCGAATTACGAGGGAGATTCGCTTAGTACTGAACAAAGTAATTTAGAGACTCTTTGGGATCGTGAGCAAGCATTGGTTAGACTTTTAAATAAAGAAGCCTTATTAATCAAAATATGCGAGATGTTCATTACTAAAGCGCCGCTAAGGCTTAAAGAATTGCAAAGCCAAATTAATGCTAAAGATAGTGAGCAAGTTCGTCAGGTTGCACATGCCTTAAAGGGGATGTGCGGAGAAATAAGTGCCAGTCACTTGAGAAGTTTATTCGCTGACGTTGAAAAAAAAGCGAGCGAAGGCAATTTAAACCTTGAGAAAACTATTATAGAAATAGAGCAAATACTTACCCAGCTTATTACTGATATCACTCAATGGTTAGAAGAAAATTAGTTTATGTTTCATTCAAAGAGCAATTTAAAAATAAACACAATTTTACGATATCGAATTATACCAATTCGCTTAATAAAGTGGTTTATTTTGAAGCAATAAAATCTCGTTGATAACAAGGCAAAAATTTCGTTATTCAGTTGTGCTCGGCAATTGCCTCTTGATTGCTTTACCTTCTGCATCCATGCGGTCGTAAAGCAGAAATTTTTAACGCAGATAGTGGGTTTAATCCCTTAAAATGATTAAGTATTATTGCAGATTAGTATTAGCTGTAACTTTAAACAGCTAACGTGAGTTTCTTACTCAGCTGCAACCGGCCTTGATAAGACATACCAAGCAGACAATAGTATAAACAAAGCGACTGTTGTTGTAAGCGGCCACGCTGGTGACGCACCAAGATAAAATAATATGAAGCCTATTGCCATCCCCACACAGGCAATACATTTAACTTTACGCGAAATCGCGCCATATTGTTGCCAGTTTCTTAATGTTGGTCCGTAATGGCGATGATTTAAAAGCCAGGCTTCGAACCGCGATGAGGAGCGCCCAAAGCAATAAACAGCAACAATTAAAAAAACAGTCGTAGGCATCACGGGTAGAATCGCACCTATAATTCCAAGCCCTGTAAAAATTAAACCTGTGAGAAAGAATAGTACTTTCAGTACGTTGGAACCTTCAGTCATTCCGTGTGCGTTTTTTATTTTGTTGCTGCTCATTTTTATTTTTGACTTATGCAAATGTTTTATCGACTAGCTCACGAACAAACGAAAATGCTTGTTGAGCAGCAATAAGCGCATTTTTTCTTTGTAAATCATCAAGCTCTATTTTATTGATTGAATTAGAAAACTGTTGCCATGCAGCACCGCGGCCTTGCTCGGCTGGTGCTAAATGTCTAGCGCCAAATGTCTCTGATAAATCAATACGTTTGGCGGCTTTTAATAAATATTCTGCACCGAGGTTTGAGCCTTCAACTACATACAACCACGCTAAGCCTTGTTCAAATGAGAATGTGTGCTTATCAGCGTATTGCTTACGAATTTCATCGGCCTGCTGTTTAAATGATAAATCGCATAAATCATCGTACACAGCATCTAAGCGCTGCATACCTGCAAGCCCTGCAATGCAATCTTGAAACCTTTTATCATGATATAAAGGGGCGACCGTAATATGAAATGCTAGCTGTACTTGTAAAAACAATGCATAGCGTTCAATGTTTGAAAAAGGCCTTTGAGTCATAATCGCTTTATCTAAACCATCATGAATAGAAGTTGTTTCTGCTTTAAACTGGGCTGTTAAAGTGTTCTCTTTAATTGTTTCCATATCCAATGAAGACATGATTAACTCCGTGTAGCTAATATTTAATTTATAAAAAATTCAACAGGTAAGGTGAGCGTTAATGTAGTACCTGTTATTTCGTCTGGGGGTAAGGGTAATGGTTCTGCGCGTTTGACCAGAGCAAGTACCTCTTCATCAAGGGATGACACACCGCTTGCTCTAAATAAAGAGACTGCAATTACTTGGCCTTCTCGATCCATTGTAAATTTGACCCAAGGTACGCCTTGCTGACGTTTCAGTTTTGCCATTCGAGGATAGCGTTTACGTCTTTCAAGGTGAGCTGATAATTGCATTTGCCAGCGCTGCTTAGCCTCAGCTTGTTGCTTGCTAAATACATTACTTACTGGGCCTGTACGCTGTTCTGCTGGGGCTGCATCAATTGATTTTGGTGCAGTTGTCTGTGCAACAGCGCTGTCGTTCTGGGAATTTTGTTTTGTCTGTTCAACTTTCTCTTTAACAGGCTTAGCGTCATCAACAGCTGTTTCTTGCACTTTTTCAACTTTAGCTACTTTGGGTTTTTTAGTTACTTTAGGCTTTGTAATTTTAATTTCAGACTGCTTGGCGATAAGCTCTGGTTGCTCGACTTTTGGTTGTTCTTTTGGTTTGGGTTTAGGCTTACTCTCAGCTGAGGATTGACTTGCCATCTGTTGTTCAGGCCCCTCAGGTAGTGCATTTTTGGGTACTTTAGGTGCGGCTACCATACTAATGACGACGGCATCAGGCATTGCGGCATTTGCCGTTTGTGTTATTGCAACTGCTGGGCTCATAATAAAGTAAGCTGCAACCAATAGATGAACAACTAATACTGTTGAAACACAGAGTAACTGTAATTTACGATAGCCTGTTCTAAGCGTTGGCTGGCCAGCTATCATGCTCATTACTGCTGACTCGCTTGTGTTTTTTCTAGCCCAACTAACGCAATGTTCTTATAGCCTGCTTTAGAAAGAATATTCAGCAAATCAACAAAGTCCCCGTAATCCACACTGCGATCTGCGCGGATCAAAATTGCGTGCTCATGAGTGATTTTTTGCTGCAATAACGCTTCAACTAGTTCGGTTTTCGCGACAGACTGCTTTTCACCAATAACCAAAGACAAATCTTTTTGTAATGTAAGGTAAGTTGGTTTTTGTTCAGAGGCTTTCGTTTCAGAATCAATACTGGGTAGTTCAACAGGCACGCTAACTGTTGCTAATGGTGCAGCAACCATAAAAATAATCAGTAAAACCAACATAACATCAATAAACGGCGTGACATTAATGTCATGTTGTTCAACTAGTTCTTCATCATCTTGTTGTAAGTTAAAAGACACGGCTTTATTTCCCTGCAGCTTTGATTTGCTGATAGTCAATTAACTGCTCTAATGGTTTTGCTTGAGAATCTTTTGCTGATAAATCTCGGCTAAGGATTGTCATTATGACAGTCACTGTGTCTAACAATTGCGATTTATAGGCTGTTATAGAGCGTGAAAAATAGTTGTACATTACAACTGCGGGAATTGCTGCAACTAAACCAAGAGCTGTTGCAAGTAATGCTTCAGCTATGCCTGGCGCGACAACAGCAAGGTTGGTTGTTTGTGTTTTGGCGATGCTAATAAAGCTATTCATAATCCCCCAAACAGTACCAAACAAACCAACAAATGGAGCAACAGAACCAATGGTTGCTAAAACCCCCGTTCCTTTGTTCATATCTGCAGATAGCTCGGCTTTTACCCTATCTAATCGAGCTGCAACACGCTCTTTTAATGCATCACTTGTCGTTGCGTTATTACTACTTAAGTTAAGCTCATGTAGGCAAGCTTGAATTAATAGTTTTGCCGTACTTGGCTCTTGAGTTAAACCTTGTTCTGCCATTTTTAAGTTATGACTATTTAATAGTTTGACTAATAAAGCCCTGCCTTCACGTTTACTTTTATTAAGATAAATAAGCTTCGCGATAAAAATACCCCAACACACAATTGAAGCTAGTAGTAGGCCAATCATAACGGTTTTAACAATCACATCGGCCGCTAAATACATACCCCAAGGCGACAGATCATGACTAACAAAAGCTGCGCTATCGGCTAATTGTGGGTTATCTAATTTAGTTACTTGGCTTACTATTTCATTTACTGGGTCTTGCTCAGATGAATAACTATGCCCGGAAAAAAAGCCAACAAGAGCCACAAAAAGCACTACTCCAAATTTCATTAAACCTACTCCAGCCAACTGACAAAAATGGCGAAAAAAATAAACATCATATTTAATAAGACGCACCAAAATCATTTTCCCGTAATAAAAATTAAAATTTTTTGTCGACGGCGGGCATTTGCCTTAAGCGATTCGTTGTAATTCTCTGATTGAATGGAATGTTTTGAAAAGAGATTAGCCAAAAGTAGTAATTATCATATTTTAAACAACAAACTTGCCTTGAAGAAATAACAATGATACGGTAATGATAATTGTTATCATTTGCCGTTGTTGGTAGGGAACCGCAGTGCTTAATTACACCGGTATGGATCTATTTGTTCGCGACAATCAATTTTGGTTATTAAGGTTTTTACAGAAGAAACTTAACCTTCATTGCCATCATGATGCACAAGACCTTTCACAAGACACATTTATTCGTGCTCTGACTTCGTCAATTGATTTATTTGAAGTGAAAGAACCCCGTGCTTACCTTGCTACAATTGCAAATCGTTTAATTATCGATAAAGCAAGACGTAAACGCATTGAGCAAGCCTACCTTGAAGCTCAGTTAGAGTCTTCACAAGAATATGCCCCTTCGTGTGAAGAAGTGCATGAAATGATTCAAAAACTAGAGGCGTTATCGCGCTTACTTGAAGGGTTAGCAGATAAACCAAGGCGCGCATTCTTAATGGCAAGGTTAGATGGTCTGAAGTATCAAGAAATTGCTCAGGAACTGAATATATCGGTGAGTATGGTGCAAAAATATATCGCTCAAACATTGCTTCATTGTCACAGTCAATTACTCGATTAAGCCATAATGTCCGTACAGTACCCAGACTACAAATCTAAGCTTGAACAAGCCGCAAATTGGTGTGTTTTACTCAATTCTGACAACTTCACCGATGCCGATATTCAAGCCCATAGTCAGTGGCTCAAAGCCGATCCTGAAAATCAAAAAGCTTATTCAGAATTGCAAGCACTGTGGCGCGAATTTGACAGCACTGATAACAGCCATTTTGATTCGAAAATCCTTAATAGGGTACTAGATAAAGATAAGCCTAAGTCTAATCATTTTGCTAAATCGGTCGTTTTATCGGCACTTTTTGTCGGGTTTGGTCTCATAGCCAGTCATGTAGGTCTAACAGGAATCAGTTCTGATTATTACACTCTAAAAGGGGAGCAAAAAACTGTTGAGCTTAAAGATGGCTCCATACTGACTCTCAACGCGCAAACCCAAGTGGATATAGAATTTAGTTCTAAGCAACGATTGATTAAGTTGAATCAGGGAGAGATACATTTAGTGGCAAAAACTAATTCAAGTTGGCCATTAGTGGTGGAAACAGATAAAGCAACGGCAACAGCCTTGGGGACACAATTTACTGTTAAACGCCACGAACAAGATACCTTTGTCGTTGTGAGTGAATCAAAAGTAGAGCTGTGCTATTTACCTGCTCAAAAATGTGTCGTAGGTAAGGAAGGTCAAGCAATGTCAGTGGCTAATAGTCACCTCATTGGGCCAACAGCTGCAAACCCCGATATAGAATTAGCATGGTTAAATAATAGGTTAGTTGCTAATAATATGAGTTTAGCTAGGTTATTAAGTTTGCTTGAGCCTCATTATCAAGGCGTGTTTATTTACAACCAATCCGCACTTGAACATATCCGAGTTTCAGGTGTTTACCCAACAGACAATATTGCTATGGCGCTACAGATGATAGCGTCAGAACCCGCGGTGACCCATACCTCTGTCGCTAAGTATTTTGAATATATCTCATTGAAATAAAATAAGTTATAAAATTATTTTCATTAATTAATAAATTTTATTACTGCTTTTTGATTTTGCTGCGTCCTATTAATAGCTCTAAAAAATAATGAGAACTATTTATGTTAAAAGGCCGCTTATCGCGTTTAATTTTTACAGTCTTGCTATGCTTGCAATTTACATTTTCTGCAAAGGTGTTAGCGGATCAAGCCCACCAACTTGATATACCGCAAGGTAGTTTGGCTGAAGCACTTAATACATTTGCCCTCCAAACAGGCATCTTGCTGCAGTTTGATCCTAAGCAAGTTGGCGATCTGCAATCAACTGGTCTAAAAGGGGAGTTCGAACTTGATACAGGGTTCCAACAGCTTCTCTTAGGGACTGGCTTGTATGCCGAGAAAACGGCTAATGGAAGTTATGTTATACGTGCACTCTTAGCCCAATCAAATGGTGATATTTTACTCGATACCTTAGAGGTTCAGGCTACATCTAATAAGCGTATAGAAATTTATCAATCAGCCTCTTCAAATACTCAACTTGATCAAGCTCAGCTTCAACGTATTGCCCCACGTGATACATCAGATATTTTCTATAACGTTTCAGGTGTTACCACTTCCCAAACTCGGCAGGAGCCTGGGGTTGCAGTAAATGTTCGTGGCTTACAAGATTTTGGTCGAGTTAATGTGATGATTGACGGAGCTAGGCAGAACTTCAAACGAAGTGGTCATGGTGCTAATGGGATGGTTTATTTAGATCCTCAATTACTGTCGAGTGTCGAAATTGCAAAGGGACCAGTAGGCGAAAGTGGTGGTGCTGGCGCGATTGCTGGTGTTGTAAATTTTAAAACGCTTGAATTTGATGATTTGGCGGCTCCCGGTAAAGATCATGGTACTAAGCTAGCCATTTCATCTGGCAACAATGCCTATCACATGCAAGGCTTATTAGCGTCTACTGTGCGTGTGGGAAAAGATCTAGAACTTGTTGCTGCGGTAGGGCATAAGAATGTTGGCCGTTTTAAGCCAGGCCAACATGGTGGTAATGCTGATTCTAGTAATTACTTTAGCGCAATGAGTAACTTTACCGAGCAAGATAACTGGTCGTCATTACTCAAAGCTGATTACACAATAAATAAAGAGCAGTCAGTAAAACTTAGTTATATCGGCTTTTATGGCAACTTTGAAGAAGGCTCAACGACATCAGTAGATGCAGAGCCCGAAAGTAGCAGTTCACTTAATAACGATACGATTAAATTAGATTACACATGGGCTGCAAACTCAAATTACCTCAATCTTAATGCCAGTGTTTATTACAACCGCACTCAAATGCGTCAGCATGTTTATGAAATGGGAGAAAGCAGCAATCCCTACGGCGAGTTTAAATTGCAATATGAAACCAACACCCTAGGTATGGTTGTTGATAATCTTGCCTTTTTTAGTCTCAAGCATGATTGGTTAACACAACATGAGTCATTGTTATTAGTTACTTTAGGCGGCGAGTATTTTAAAGACTGGACAGAGCCTCAAGCAATACAGCAAACGCCAGGAACTGGCGACCCATCTTGGTTTACAGGTGCAACCCCTGAAGGTGATCGCTCTCTAGGCAGTGCTTATATTCAAGCAGAATGGCAATACGGCGAGCATTTTTCTTTTGAATCAGGTTTGCGCTATGAGCAATTTTCACTGCAAGGAGGTGGAGAAATATACTCTGGTTACATTCTTAACCCTCCCGGAGTTTCGCCTAGTCGCACTTTGATCTATACCGACTTTGACGTTGACCGGCATGAAAATTACCTTTCACCAAATATGCGTTTAGCCTATCGCTTTAACGATAAAATACAAGGCTACTTAAGTTCAGCTCAGGCAGTCAGGCCGCCTGAAATCACAGAAACCTTATTATTTGGTGCTCATGTTGGTAACTCTTTCCCTTTTTACCCAAACCCTGGACTTGAAGCTGAAGAAGCTTGGAATAATGAAATTGGTCTTAATTTTGAGTTGCTTGATATAGCCAAAGGCCACGATTTATTCATTAAAACAGCATGGTTCGAAAATACCATCGATAACTTTATTGTCCAAGGTCGCGTGATGAGACCTACTTCTATTGATGACAATGGAATGACATTGAGTTATGTCAATTTACAAGATGAAATCCGTTTTGATGGCCTTGAACTGCAAGCTGATTATGAATCAAAAAGGCTATTTGCTGAGCTTAATTACACCAAAATGAATGTTGACCTTGGCAAGGGAGGCTATGATCCATTTCCTCTCGGCAGCCAAGTAGGTTATCCAGAAACAAGTATGGGTCAAGCTGGATCGGGAAGCTTGAACTATATCCCTCCACCTAAACATAGTGGTGCATTGACCCTAGGCTTAAAGTTATTTGAAGACACTTTAAAGTTAGGCGCTCGAATGCGTTACGAAGATAACGACGGTCGTGGTGGCAGCGCTTATGAAGACGTTGTTGACTGGCAAGTTTATGACTTTTGGTTGGAATATCAATTCACATCACAGTTTAAATTACGTATGTCGGTCGACAACCTGACCGATCTCAATTATGCCGAAGCAAATGGTACTTCATATTGGATTGCGCCTGGGCGCACCGCCACTGCTCAATTAACCGCAACATTTTAAATAATAAAGGAATAAAAATGCGACATACCTTTAAGCTAGCCCTTATTACCAGTGCATTGTTTAGCGCAAATCTTGCAAGTGCCGCTGAAATTAACCTACAACAATTACATGCATTTGGTACACCGCCGACCATTATGATGGGCGGCGATAAAGGCATGATGCCTGCAAAACCACCAACATTAAATACCCATAATGGTAAATTAATAGGTACTTTTCTTTCTGGTGGTGGTAGTGACTTTGCCACGCTAACGCAGTCGGGTATTTATAGCTTCACTCCCCAATTAACCGATGGCGAGTTAACCGACTACACCACATATATAAACGAAGTAAATAACGACACGCTAGCCTTTGTAACGAATACCGTGGTTGATAGTCAGGGAGTTGTTTACGGTGGCGCAAACAGAACATTATTCAAATGGAGTGAAGGCGAAGTAATAGAGGACGCACTATCGCATTTGGATCTCTCTAGTATTAATGGCGGAGACTTCCGAGTACAAGGCTTGATGACGATAGATGCACAAGACAACATCTATTTTGCCGCTTATGAACGAGGTAGTGATTATAGTGCATTACTGCGCCTTAATAGTGAAGGTGAAATCGCTGTACTGATTGACTTTAGCCGTGATGAATATAAACAAGGCAATATTTTTACTAAAGGTGAAGCGCCTGCCTCATTGATATACAGTGAACAAGATAATGCTATTTATGGCCTTGCACATAAATCTTCAAAGTCTGATGGAGCAGGCAGTACCGAAGGCTTAGAAGATGGCGACTTCCCAAGCGGCACCTTGTTTAAGCTAGATTTAACTAATGCTAAAACGGATGGCAGCTCAGAAGTACAAATTTTAAAAACCTTTTCTAATAACCTACATGGTCTTATCGATGACCATACCTTAGCAACCAACTCGTTAGTAGAAAGCGGTGATTGGTTATATGGAACGTCAGCTAAAACAGTATGGCGTGCCCACAAAACCAATTTAGACGCATTTACCGTGTTACATACATTTGGTTCAGAACAAAATGAAGCAGAAACAAACCTAAATGGTAAAACGCCAGCGGGTCCACTTGTAGTTGCAGCAGATGGAAATATTTACGGTACAACAAGCGCCGGAGGCAGTGACGATAATTCAGGTGTGCTATTTCGTATTAATCTAAGTACAGATGCACGTGACCTTGATAAAGAGCAAGACAATTTTCAGCTTGTACTCCACTTTGCAGATCAAGCCTCACCTTTACCAGTAGGTTTAACTGCTGGTGCGCTAGTGAATGGCGAACAAATTATTTACGGTGCCACCAATGGCGACGCGGTAAACGACACAGGAAGCGTATATCAATTCACTGTAAAAGAGCATGCCTTGGAGTTTAATACTCAAACCACTGAAATAACTTTAGGAGAGAGTGTTGAAGTCAACTGGCAGTCAACCAACTTAAGCCAATGTACTGCCAGTGGCGATTGGCAAGGTGCAAAAGAAGCCAGTGGTACTGAATCAATTGAGCCAAGCTCTGAAGGTGAAAAATCTTATTTATTAAGTTGCCAAGACACTGACCAAAAAACACATGTTCAGTTAGTTAATGTGGTTGTAAATCCAAAACCAGAGCTGAACTTTACTTCTTCAGTTACCGAAATCACCTTAGGAGAAAGCGTAGAGTTAAATTGGCAAACATCTAACTTAAGCCAATGTACGGCTAGTGGTGACTGGGAAGGTACAAAAGAAACCAGTGGTACCGAAACTATCGAGCCAAGCACTGATGGCAACAAATCATACATTCTAACTTGCCAAGATAACGACCAAACTGACTATGTTCAAACTTTGGATATTTTAGTTAATCCTGCACCAGAACCAGAGCCTGAACCAGAAGATAATAGCAGCAGTGGTGGGGCATTTGGCGGTGTAATCTTGGCTCTTGGTTTATTAGTTGGTAGACGCTTTCGTAACAAAATTAAAAGCTAAATTAGCAACCAGTTTTGCTAATTAACCCAGTCATATCAATCTGGCGCGCAATTGATATGACTATTTCAGACCTCTAGGTCATTACAAAAACAGAAAAGGAAATATTATGTCTATACAAGTTTCATATGGTGCAAATTATAGCTACGGCAGTTTAAATGACTTTTTCACCTACGCAAGTGAGTTTTTTACGGATACAACTTACGATGAAAGCATTGGTAGTTTCGCTGGTACTGAAAATCCAGATCCTATTGTAGATTTAGGTTTTTGGGGGAGCTTTGGCACATTCTCTGGCACGCAATTTGTGCAAGAGGGCACTTCAAGCGATGGCAGCCTAGGCTTTATCATTCAGGCTGCTGATGGCTCTTACTTAGATTACACCTTCTTCTCTAGCCCATCTCATACAATTTACGGTGAAATTGCCTCAATTTCCTTTGGTTACGGCATCACTCAAGATGCTAACGGTGAATACAGCTTCACTGATGAGTTAGTTAGTTTCGATGGTCTAGATACCATAGGCCTAAATGCCGGTATTGATACAAGCGGCAATGTGATTGACCGTACAACTGGTGACAATACCACCCATAACATTGTAGATGGCTTAAAAGATGCGGAGTTTGATTACTTCACTACTTTACTATCTGACAATGGAATTGACTTAACCCTAAACGACACTGGTGCTGCTAGCTTTGCATCACTTGAGACTATTGGTGTTTCAAGCTTTGTCGAATACGAACTCGTTGCATAATCTAACTGCACTGTAGCTTTGCTGCAGTGCTACTTAAAATTTATTGAGCTAGCTATGAAAACACTCTGCATTTTTTTATTCACTTTGCCGCTTTCTTGTTTTGCTACCACGGCGGTTGACGATGTTAGTGTAAATTACCTGACTTCACTTCATTATAGTGGCCCTGAAGGTTGGCCTACGGCAGGGAAACCCTATGCACCCCCTATCTATAATGCTGAGCGAGACCAACTGCTGGGAATATCATCCACAGGACATGTAGATATTTTTGGTAACGACACTAGGGCAGCAAATATGTGGGGGCTGGCGCCGGTGCAAGGTCATTATTTTTCATTGGCTAAAGATATTAAATCATACGTGGGGTTTGCTGAGCATCCACAGCTCGATAGGCTTTATAGTATTGATTTAGATGGTAACATTTTTTATGTCCACTCAGATGGCAGTAATAAAAATATTGTTTTTGATAACAGTGAAGAAGAGCTTAGCAGTCAACCTAACGTTCAGCCCATTTTTGATCAGCAGGGGCGGCTACTGTTTATAGACACAGACGGCGAATCTTACTCGCGGTTAATGCGCTTAGACGCCGATAATACCCTGATTGAACTGCATAGTTTTAACAATAACCCGCATGGCTATTATACTGGTGCGGGAGGTATGTTATTGAGTGGTAATACATTATTTGGCTATTTGGCCTACCCCAGAGGCACACCATTTTTAGATACACTCTCGATTGATGATGATTTTATTGTCGGCGCCCTCTACGCAATGGACTTAAGTAACGACCCAGTACAAAGCCCTGAAATTATACACGAGTTTACCTTAGCCGAGGGAGAAGTTCCGTGGACAAGAGGTGAAGCTGCGCGTATAGCCACCTATTTGGTTGAAGACCAACAAGGTTATTTATACGGCACCACGTCGGTAGGTACGTGTAAAACAAAAGGAATAATCGTTCACAATCAGCAAGAGGCAAAATTTGATAATGGCATTTGTGGTGGTAGCTATGACTTATATTCTGTGACCGATAAAGAAAACCTCATCCATACAGAATATCCTCATTATGATGGCAGTAACCCTTTTGGCTCTGTATTTAGAGTAAAAAAAGATGGTTCTGATTTTGTGTTAGTGCATACATTTAGTGACTTAGATGGCAGTCAGCCCCGCGGACCAATGGCGATTACGGACAATGGCTACCTTTATGGTACAACGATGGGGGGCGGTGCCCATAAAGATGAAGTTATAAGCGTAAAGCAAGGTAACCCCTATCCCTCGGAATTCGGGGAAGTAACCGGGAATGGCACCATTTATCGCATTCGCCTCGCAGATATTAAAGTTGAAAATGGCGTGGTCGTTGAAAGTGGTTTTGAACATGTACACTCTTTTAAAGCGGGGATAGATGTTGATGCCGACGGCAAAGTGCCAACCGGTATTATGTTAGCTGCAAACGGTAACTTATACGGCACCACCTTATATGGTGGCCGAGGGTACACCGATAATTCTGGTAATAAATACCTCAATGATAAATTCGGTACTGTATTTGAAGTAGATTTAAGTGCTCAACAGCCGACAGGCTCAGTGTCAATCAGCATAACTCCAGGGTCTATAAAGCAAGGAGAGCAAGCGGAAGTGACCTGGTCTAGTTTTAACGCAACCGATTGTAAAGCAACGGGGGAAACAGTGATTGGCGACTGGCAACCTAATTCGCCACTAGAGCCGCAAGGCAGTATGGTTATTTCGCCACAGACAGGGGTTTATACATTGACAGTTAATTGTAAGGATAGCGATGTGAATAGTCGTTTTGCTGCCCTAGCAACCTTGTATGTGGATGCAGAAGCAAAAGCAAAAGACAGTGAGTCACTTAGCTATGGTAATGGCGGCAGTTTAGACTGGCGTTGGCTGTTTTTGTTAACTGCGGCAGCATTGTTTAAACCAGTTCGTACAACGAGGTTTAAATGAAGGCTTCGCAAGCGCTTAGTAAACCACTTAAAGATGCTTTAAAGCTGCAAATGCGCAGTTTTTATCATGTTGCAGGGTTTAGTGCAGTCATTAATGTATTAATGCTGTTGCCTGCAATCTACATGTTGCAGGTTTATGATCGCGTTTTGAGCTCAGCAAATTTAGACACCTTATGGCTAATCTCTTCGATGGTTGCGGTATTTTTCTTATTAATGGGGGGGCTGGAGTGGATCCGGAGCCGAGTATTAATAAGCATTAGTCAGCAATTTGATAAAACTTTACACAACCGTGTATTTAATGCGTTATATCAGCATCAACTTAAAACTGGTAACGCTAACTCAGGACTACTGATTAACGATCTTAATCAAGTTCGTCAGTTTATGACTGGGAGTAGCGTGTTTGCCTTTTTTGATGCGCCTTGGGCGCCTATTTTCTTAGTCATTCTGTTCTTTTTTCACCCTTTATTGGGCACGCTCGCATTGGTTGGTAGTTTAGTGTTATTTGCTTTAGCTTTAGCAAATGAATTATGGGCTAAACAGTCTCTAGTTTTAGCCTCTCAAGCAACTACAAATGCTAACAGACTCGCCAGCGATATCATTAATAATGCCGAAGTTGCTCAAGCCATGGGTATGCAGCAAAATTTACAAGAACGATGGCAATCAGAGCACTGGGCTGGAATTTGCCATCAAAGTGAAGCGAGTAATTTAAGTTCTGTGCTTACTGCAACCAGTAAAGTTTTACGACTCGCATTACAGTCAATGATGCTAGGTGCAGGCGCATGGTTAGCTGTTGCGGGAGAAATAACAGCTGGAATGATGATTGCGGGCTCTATTTTGGCAGGACGCATGCTCTCGCCAGTTGAGCAATTGGTTGGTGCTTTTAAACAATGGCAATCAGTTAAGCAATCACAACAACGTTTAAATGGCTTGTTATGTCAATATCCATCAGTAAAGGAAGGGCTTTGTTTACCTAAACCAAGCGGTAAATTAACCATTGAGAACGCCACTTTAATCCCACCAATGGCTCAGCATCCTGTTCTTAAAAATATTAGTTTTGAGCTTGAACCAGCAGAAATTTTGGCCATTATAGGCCCCTCAGGTGCTGGTAAATCATCAATTGCGAGAATGCTATGCGGTATTTGGGAGCCGCGTATAGGTAAAGTGCGTTTAGATGGCGCAGATGTGTTTCAGTGGAATAAACAAAGCTTAGGCCCTTTTATTGGTTATTTACCACAGAATGTGAGCCTTTTTGCAGGCAGTATCGCGCAAAATATTGCACGATTTGGCGAGGTGGATGATCACTTGGTGATTAAAGCCGCGAAGTTGGCTGGGGTCCATGACATGATACTCAAGTTAAGTAATGGATATGAAACGCAACTAGGTGAAGCCGGAACCGGTTTATCGGGCGGCGAAAAACAGCGCATAGGTCTTGCAAGAGCAGTGTATGCTGATCCTAAGGTGGTTATTTTAGATGAAGCAAATGCGAATTTAGACGACAGCGGTGAGGCTGCGTTAGCAGCAACAATCAAAACGTTAAAGCAAGCTGGAAGTAGTGTGATATTCATAACTCACAGAGCGAATATTTTAGCTATGAGCGATAAAATTTTGTTACTAAACAAAGGCCATGTTCAGGCATTTGGCGCTAAAGAAAACGTATTAAACGCCATGCAAAGAGCCAAACAAAGTCAACAGGGAGTGGCAATAGCATGAATGCTCAACACGGCATAGCAGGTCGTAAATACATTCTTTGGGGCTGGATTATGACGGTACTAAGTTTGGGTGTTTTTTTACTTTGGGGAGCCTTTGCACCACTGGATAAAGGTGCTGTGATTGAAGGTCAAGTTATTGTATCTGGAAGAAAAAAACAAATACAAGCTCCACAAAGTGGGGTGCTTGCCCAGCTGTTAGTGCAAAATGGTCAGTGGGTTGAGAAAAATCAGCCTTTAGTGACCCTCGATAACCGAGTCGCTAAAAGTCAGCTTGAGGCCGCAACAACTCAATATTATATGGCACTGGCAGAAAAGGAACGTTTATATGCTGAGTTTACACAAACGCCGAAGTTGCATTATTCATCAGCGCTAACCGAAATAGCATTACCACAAGCCGAAGAGGCTATGCGCTTGCATCAGCAATTGTTTGTACAAAGAAAAGCAACACAGGATGCTAAACTCTTACTGTTAGAAAATAACAAACACACTACGCAATCGAGAATTTTAGGCCTACAAAATGTGGTTGCCAGTCAGCAACAGCAATTGGCGGTATATAAAAACTGGCTTAGAGACACACAAGCTTTAGTTGATAAAGGCTATCAATCACAAGAAAAACTTTATCAATTACAGGCACAAGCTGCGGAGATCAGTGCTGATTCAGCAAATTCACAAGCAGAACTAAAAGCACAACAGGCCAGGTTATTAGAGCAAGACACTCAATTACAACAGACAATAAAAGCTTACAAACAAGATCTCAGTCAACAGATGGCTACCAATCAAGCAAGTATTAGTCATTTCAAACAGCAGATCATTACGGCTCAATTTAGCCTGGATAATAGTGAAGTTCGCGCACCAGCAGCGGGGCAAGTCGTAGGCCTTAATGCGTTTGGTGATGTAGTATCCCAATCACAATTATTAATGGAAATAATGCCTAAAGGCCAAACTCTTATTGTCGATGCGAAAGTACCAGTTCATCTAATTGATAGCATCTTACTTGGTCAAGAAGTTGATTTGCTATTTAATGCTTTTAATACCAGCACCACGCCAAAGGTAAAAGGCAATATAGATAGCCTGACACAAGATATTGTCAACGACCAACGAACTGGGCAACCTTATTATCAAGTAACTATTCGCGTCAATGAACAAGCGCTGCTAAAAGATTTGGTGTTACAGCCAGGGATGCCAGTTCAAGCATTTGTTAAAAATGGAGAGCGTTCGATGCTGAGTTATTTGTTTAAACCTTTTATTGATCGTATTCCTCATGCAATGGCTGATAATTAAAAAGAATTTCACTTTAATTAATAATTAAGAAGGTTTACCTAATAAATTAGCTTGAATGAGAATGATTATTGTTTATAATGTCCACCTGCCACGCAACGGGACTTTGTAAATTTTGACTAGCAAGACCACTAACAGAACTGGGTTCAACTCGCTGTATCAAGAACACCACGAATGGTTAGTTCGTTGGATTGCTAAGCGAACAAGTAGTGCTGATAATGCCCAGGATCTGGCGCAAGATACGTTTATAAAATTGTTAAATAAGCCAATGCTTTATGATGATATGCGTAGCCCTCGTGCCTGGCTTACGAAAGTTGCTGGTAACTTGATGACAGATCAATTACGCAGGCAAGTGCTTGAACGTAATTATCAAAGCATGCTCGAATCAATGCCTGAGTCTGACTACTTTTCGCCCGAAGAGCAATTAGAGTTGCTTAACTTACTTGAGCAAATTGACAAGTTACTCACGGGTTTGAAAGCAAAAGAAAAAAAAGCTTTTTTAATGGTTAGATTGGATGGCATGAGTTATAAAGATGTCGCAAGCGAACTAAAAGTAAGTTTATCTTCAGTCGAAAAATATATCGCTAAAGCAACACTACAGTGCTACCAACTTGTTTATTTTGACAGCTAAATCTGATGAATTTTAGACTCAATCACAATCAAGCTCATATTCCAGAACACATAGTTCAACAAGCAATTCGATGGCAAATTAAAATTGAATCTGGCAGCATCAGTGAGGCAGAGCAGGCACATTTTGTGAAGTGGCGCAGTGCAGATCCATTGCATGAGCTGGCATGTGCTCGGTTACTACACCTTGATAAAGCATTTAGTGATGTTGCTGTTAAGTCCGCCGGGTATGCACGAGAAACATTACAAAAAACAGACCATGAAATTGATAATCTGCAGCGTAGACGTTTGCTCAAAAGCGCGCTTGGTACGACACTAAGTGTAGCTGGTGTGGCTTTTTTAGCTGAGCAGCAAGGCGTTCGTCATTATTTAAGTGCCGATTTATCAACCAGAAATAGTCGCGAAGAATTTACCGTTTTCAAAAATAGCCAACTGTGGTTAAACCGCCATAGTACGGTAGAAATTGATGAGCACAAGAGTAATTCTATTACGCTCACGCAAGGCGAGTTATTTTTAAAAACCGCAGCTATTGATGCACCTGTTCAACTGCACACTGCGCATGGTGTATTTGCTACTCAAAACGCAGAAGTATTTGTTCGTCATGAGGCAAGCCATGCGATTGTACAAGTAAATAAAGGCCTACTGCATTATAGTGCAGCGGCAGGTGAAAACAGTTTATCCCTACAAGCAGGCTCAACGTATCAACTCTTTTCCAATAAACAATTTTCGTTAAATTCTGGGGTTTTTGATTACAGTAGTTGGCGTCAAAATCTACTCACTGCCAGAGCCATGCCGCTTGCCGATTTTTTACACGAGCTGGCTCGTTATCGAAGCGGCCATATTCGTTGTCATCCAAGTTTAAACGACACGCTAATTTCTGGTGTATTTCAGCTTTCAGATACAGATTTAATTTTATCAACTGTCGCACAGTCATTGGGCGCAAAGCTTAACTATCTGACCCGTTTCTGGGCTGAAATTTTACCAAAGTAAAATAATTCTCATTTATTTTTACGGCTTTTCATTTTTCGTTCGGCTTTATAGGTATGTAACGAAAAAAGGAAACTCACATGCCGTCTCGTGTATTGCTTACTAGCTGTGCCATATTTGTTTCGAGCCTGTTGTCTGTGGCCCCAATTTATGCGGCGCAATCATCAGCTAGTTCAGCTAATTTCACATTAGTTCAATTTGACTTACCTGCAGGTAATCTAGGTGATTCATTAACGCTGCTTTCACGACAAGCAGGGATCACACTGAGCTTTGATGAGCAAATCGTAAAAAATATCTCTGTATTAGAGCTTAAAGGACGCTACAGCACAGAAACGGCTTTAAATAAACTTTTACAATCAACCTCATTAGAAGCGTTTTTGATTGCTCAAAACGCTTGGATCATTAAAGCAAAGCCACAATCAGATGTGATTGCTCTTGATACTATTCAAGTTCAGGGACAACACAATAAACTAAAAAATAAAACCTATACCGAGGCAAAATCGGTAAACGTCATCACTCAGCAAGATATTGAACGATTTCGCGGTACCAGTGTTGGCGATATATTCCAAGGTACACCTGGGGTATTAGTCAGTGAGAACCGTAACTCAGGTGGTTTAGACATCAATATCCGCGGTATGCAAGGTCAAGGCCGTGTGCCAGTTATTATTGATGGAAGTCGCCAAGAAACAACTGTTTATCGAGGGTATTCAGGTGTCTCTAGCCGCAGTTATATTGACCCTGATTTAATTGGCTCAATGACGATTAGTAAAGGCCCTGTTATGGACGCGCAAGGGACCGGTGCGACGGGCGGATTAGTAAGTGTTAGCACTCTTAATGCAGACGATATTGTCAAAGAAGGTGAGCTGTCAGGTGTACGTTTAAGAGCGAGTGCTATTGGTAATAGCTCAAACGCACCTCAGCCTGGAACCTATGCAGGCTATTATCTCCCTCGTAATGCTTATCGCTCAGACTGTCGCTTTCCAACTTATTGTACTGAACAGTACTTGATGCCTGAGCATTTTGCCCCAGAAGAAGGAATGGACAGGCCTAGTTTGTTAGAGTTTGCGAGTTACGCGGGGAGTGTCGCTGCAGCAAAACGCTTTAGTTGGGGTGACTTAGTTGGTGCTTACGCTAAGCGTGAACAAGGCAATTATTATGCAGGTAGCCATGGCCCTAAACCCGAATTGATTTATGGTGAGCCGGTTAAAATGGCTTGGTATACCGAGACCCCAGTGTCAGTGGAAGGTGCGTCAAGATTTCGTGCTAATGAGCGTATACCAAATACAAATTTCAGTAGTGAGTCGGTATTACTTAAAACGAACTTGGTGATGCCAAAAGATCATAGCTTAGAGATGAGTTATATCCTTTATAACAGCGAATATGGCGAAATGATGCCTTCGCAAATTCGCTCTTTTGGTCAAGCAAGACAATGGCTTGACAGCGAAGTAACAAACCATACCTATACATTAAAATACAAATGGCAACCGCTTACTTATGATTGGGCCGACTTTTCGGCTAATTTGTGGCACACAGATGCGATTACAGATTTAAATACGCCAGATGTCGGCTCGGTGGATATTGCCGATAACATAGCTCGAAAAGATGACTATCAGCGTTGGGGTGCTGAATTTAGTAATAAAATGATGTTTTACGATCATGGCGAACTTGCATTGAGCTATGGCATTGCTGGGCAGTGGGAAGATATGGATACCGACACGCCCCAAACAGAAGGTTTTTATGCTGGTTCAAGAAGCGGTTGGCGTAAAGAGTTTAGTGCTTTTAGCGCCGTAGATTGGCAAATTACAAAGCAGTGGCAATTAGAAGCAGGATTACGCTTTAGTCATTTCTCTTCAAAAGATAATAATCCTTTAGAGCTTAAGCCCAATGATCCCGCATGCACACCTGATGGGCAAGGAGGCTGTGTCCCTGTCAATTATCAGAATAGTCACTCAGGTAGTGCGCCGCTTATTGCTTTAACATGGCAAGCGTTAGACGGTCTTCAATTATACATTAGACACGCAGAAGCTTTACGCATGCCAAGCTTGTTTGAAAGTACTTCGGGCTGGTCTGTGAGCCCTGTGCTTGATATCCCTCTGAAACCCGAGCATGCCAAAAACCAAGAATTGGGTATTAATTATTTAAACGAAAAAATAGCGAATAACACAGAGCAACTGGCTATCAAGCTTGCCTATTTCGAGAATCATGTAGATGACTATTTGACTCGAACACAACCAAATGCATGGGAGCAATCACAAGGCGGTATGCTCGATTTTTTCCGCATGCGCAATATCGACAGTTTAGATCTTAATGGTGTTGAGTTGAACTTTAGTTACACAACACCTTTTTGGTTAGTTGAATTAAGTGGCACTAAATATTCCCATATTGAAGTGTGTAATGTTGGTAGCTATGTACGCTATTACTGTAATGACTGGGGGATCCCTGAGAGCTACATCAATAATATGATCCCGCCTAACTGGCATGCCAGCATGCATTTAGGCTTACGTCTTTTTGATCAAAAATTCGAGACTGGTTTACGCGCTACCTTTATGGGCGAGAGAAACTCAATTCCTCGATACAACGCACCAACAGGTTTTAATGAGCCTGTGCTATGGCACAGCTATAACCTTTTAGATTTCTACAGTTCATACCAATTTAACGATACGGCGACCCTTGATTTTACTATCGATAATATTACCGATCGTTACTACTTAGACGCATTGAGCTTAGGACTTGTGCCAGCCCCAGGGCGCACAGCCAAGCTTAGCTTAACTTTACAATTTTAATTGCCAGAAAAACCTGCAAGGAGACCCCGATGAAATTGATGCTACATACATTCACTGCTATAGGGCTAGCTTTAGCGCTAACCGCTTGTGGTGGAGGTGGTGGTAACGACGATAGCACCCCTGTTGTTGTTGAACAAAAACCGACGGCTGTTATCACTAGCAGTACAGAACAAACAACGTTTTCACTTAAAGATGGTGCAGTACAAATTCAACTAAGTGCTGATCAAAGTAGTAGCGCTGATAACAAAGAACTTAGTTATCAATGGCAACTTATTTCTCGCCCAGAACAAAGTGAAGCAGCTTTAACCAGTAACGATAGTCTTAGCACCGATTTTGTGGCTGATCTTCCTGGTGAATATGTCATTAGTCTTATTGTTAATGATGGTGTTAATAACAGTGAAGCAACACGCATTACTTTTAATGCAACATCACCATATCCGACAGCAATCACTGAGCCTGTATACAGTGTAAGTTTGGGCACAACGAGTGTCGGCCTAGATGCAAGTGCCAGTTTACCTCCTACAGGCGAGACAGGCAGTTTAGATTATCAATGGAAGATTGTTGAAAAACCGGCTGAGAGTGCGGGTTATTTAAGCAATGAAACACTTAGTTTAGCTACTCTATTTGTTGATGTAGCTGGAGATTACAAACTAGAGTTGGTTGTTTATTACGGAAATATTGCCAGTGAACCAAAAACGGTTACCGTAACTGTTTCATCAGGTAATGCTCCACCTGTTGCGATTGCTGACGATGTGACGGTTAAGCTTGGGCAAACAGTCACGCTTGATGCATCACAAAGTAATGACCCTGAAGGAGCGTCTTTACAATACCGTTGGAAATGGGCTTACAGTCCTGTTGAACCAGATGCTATTCCATTACCTGAATTAACAGGAAGAACAACAGATACACTTACTTTTACGCCAGCTGCAGCGGGAGAGTATTCATTGGTACTGTTTGTGTTTGATGGTGCAAGAAAAAGCGAAGAGCGTGAAGTTCTTGTAACTGTAGAGAAAGATCCTGAGTCTAATGAAAACAAAGCACCCGTTGGCGAGTTACTCGCAACAGGCTATTTCCCTTCTTATAGTATTGGTGAACAAGAAGTTGGTTTACGCGCTGAGTTTAATTTTTCAGGCTATGATCCAGAAGGTGAAGCACTGCAAATAATCAGTGCGGAACTTATAGAAAAGCCAGAAACAAGTACTGTTGAGTTAGTTGATATTGGTTCTTGGAAGCCAATGGGTAAAAAGATCCAAAAGCTTGATGTTGAAGGCATGTATAAAGTACGAATGGTCGTATCTGATGGTGTTAATCAACTAACAACCAATGCAACAATGGAAGCTAAAATTGGTAATGTTAATGGGCAGCCTTCAACACGCGGTGTAGATGCTCAATCTAAATCAGTTATTGTAGGTGATGCACTTGTATTCGATGCATCAAGTGAAGACCCAAATGATGATCCAATGACATTCCATTGGGAACTTGTTGATCGTCCAGATGGCAGTAACGCGGTTATTGAGCCAGTTATTGAACCTGAAACCCAAGAGTATCGCCGTGCTCGCGTGGTAACTGATGTACCAGGCTCATATACTGCGCGCTTGATTGTTGAAGATGACCGCGGACTTTTTGCAAAAACTTATGCAGAAGATAATGGCCTTGCAAAACTTACCAATACTGCGCCTGAAATTCGTTCTGTTGTGTGGGCACGTAGCTGGGGAAGACTACAGCCAGGTGAAGATTACTATCAAATCTTACCGTGCATGTCATTATTACATCGCCCTGTTACGGTTGATGCTGATGGTGACGAAGTATTCACCCATGAAGAGTTAATTAGCACGCCTGAAGGTGGAGAATTCACAAGTTACCCTGATGAAGCTGATTGTCCTGCCACACGCGGTCAAGTGTTTACTAAACCAGGTACTTATACATTCCGTTATTCAGCGACTGATTTAATAGACGATGCACCACAATATGATTTTGTTGTTAAAGTTGACCCATTATCAGAAGCGAAAGGTGTTCGCTTACGAAGCATTAATGAAGATGGCGAAAGCTTATGGCACCCACTACCGTATGAAACAATTCCACCATTTGCAAATGGCTTTAGTGCAAGCTCGCGTCCATTCTTAGAAGAAGGCTATGTGCAGTGGGAGCTAAGTGCTATGGACAGTGCGTATACAGTTGAAAATGTTAAGGTGAGCCATATTAATGGTGGTCTTGCGAGTCTTACCCCTCGTTTTGAAAACCTATATGAAGGACGTGTTATTCAACAAGGCGAAAGCTTAGCATTTCAAACCGTAGTACCTGCAGTGCCTTGTATTCGTAATGACGATAAGTCTGAAGGCTTCCATTTCTCTTTCAATATTAGAGAAATCCCAGAAATTACTTATGTATACGAAATATGGCGCACAGCCAATGACGACAGTCTTTTCAATGAGTGGGAAGAGTGTGAAGAAGGCCAGCTAAATTAAACAGCCAATTTAAAAACTTAAACAAGCGAACCTTCGGGTTCGCTTTCTTAATATTACCCCTTCCACGTTCCTTTAGACCATATCGAAAATCAAACAAACGCATTCAGAATTCACTCTGATAATACTAGTGAGGGAATTGTACGCAAATATACTTTTTCATTGTGGTAATGCAAAAGCGTATTGCTAACGATAATGTAAGGCGAGGCTTAAGGGCAATGAATGATTAGCGTGCTTAAAATAAATTAATAACTTAGGAAAGTTGTCTCTAAACGTGTAAAACTATAATTGCTAATCCAGCCAAATTTAGGTGTAATGAATACAATAATAAGCGCTGAGCAATGTAGGGAAAGCTTACACTAGCTAAGTGAAAGCCTCCAACAGGCAAATTCCCATAGCATAAACAACACCATCTCTGACAGACCGAGCAGGTAGCTGTTCAGTCCAGCAAGCAATTATGCAACACAAACTGCGTGTCTCATAAATACTAATATTTTATGTGTCGTCATGAATTATAGATTAATAAGAAGTATCGACATTTTGGTTCAAAGAGAACTAAAGAAGTGTCAGCTACAATTTGATATAAATGAAAATAAGTTGCTAAAGGTCGCAGAGTATCAAGTAGATACAGAATCTAATGCAGTATTGATATACCTTTTAGAGCCTAAGTCGGTACCTGGAGGAAAGTTACCTTTTGTAGTCATTGACGTAGAAGGAATATATGGGGTTTTTGCATTTGAGAATAAAGCTGTAATCCTCGAAGCTAGTAGCTCAATTTTGGAATTCATCTAGATCGTTTTTTGGCACAAGGATACATAACAAACAGCTGTAGACACAAGCTTAGCTTAATGGGGCAAAAGCACGTGCTCCTTACTCGCTTCATTCGTTATTTTAGCCTACCTTAACTGAGAGGAGGATAGGTATAATAGCAGTTTGAACTATCTCAAATAACCCTATAGATGGGTTAACATCCTCAGAATTTTTATCCGTATGTAGAGTGTTATTACTGCAATCTTCCAAAACGTGAATTTATCCGAACTTTTCTAATTTAAGAAAGCCACAAAAACGTTTCTGTCCAGGAACGAGTTATTATCTTATTAATGCTATTCATACTTAAAACACACATAGTCACCAAACCTCTCACTTATCTCATCACATAACTTAGTTCGGTAGATAATCAATAATTGCATTTATTTTTGCAGTATCGGACTTGGAGATTCCAAACAGGTTTTAAGCTTGATCTAGATCAAAGAAACTTAATACGCTGCAATTTATAGTGCGCGGCTGCAATTTTCGTTGTTTTTAAAAACTAGATTAGATTTTAAAAACAATACCCATTTATAGTGCTTAAAGGTGTGTCATGGCATTACTCATCAATAACAAATGTATTAACTGTGATATGTGTGATCCTGAGTGCCCGAATGAAGCTATTTATATGGGTGCAAAAATCTATCAAATCGATCCTAATAAATGCACTGAGTGTGTTGGGCATTATGATAATCCTACCTGCGTTAGTGTATGTCCTATCGACTGTATTAAGCCCGATCCTAATCATCGTGAAACGTTAGATGAGCTTGCTGAAAAATATATTAAGCTGACTGAGTGAATTAATAATTAAATTTACAGCTTATTAGTACACCTTGATTCAAATGTTCTACACTTACTTTAATGCACGTTAATCTCTTGAGGATCCTATGTTTTTCAGTAAGTCAGTAAACTCTGAGCTTGTGTCGTTAAAGACTGAGTTATTTCATCTACAGCAGGTGCGTGATGGCTTGAATGAAGAAATGATTTCGCTTAATGTACTTGAAAGCGGCGAGGTATCCTATATAAATCAAAACTTTATCAAAGCACTTGGCTACGATAAAGATGCGTTCCCTGGCACGCACCTATTTGACATCATTACAAATGAGTCCAAATCTACTGAACAATTTAGCCAATTCTCTTCTGCTTTAGAGCATTGTAAGCACTGGGTTGGGGCGCTGCAGTTTTATCACAAAAATGGTAAAACAGAGTGGCTTAGAATTATTTCGCACCCAGTAAAAGGTCCTCAAGATCAAATTCTATTTTTCGCAATTTATGCCACTTTACTAACCGATACAATTGCTACCGCAAGAGAGCATAAAGACATTATTAAAGCGTTACACCGTGCTATGGCGGTTATTGAATTTGATTTAGAGGGTCATGTTTTAAGTGCAAATAGTCATTTTTATAATGCGATGGGTTACTCCGAAAAAGAGATAAAAGGTAAACATCACAGAATGTTTTGCGAACCAGAAGAAGCAAACTCTACTGAGTATGAGCAATTTTGGCAGCGTTTAAAAAATGGTGAGTACATAGCGTCTCGCTTTAAACGTGTTGATAAGTTTGGTAATACCGTTTGGCTTGAGGCCTCTTACAATCCGATTTTTAATGATTTTGGGGATCTCTATAAAGTAATGAAATTTGCAACTGTGATCACTGAACAAGTGAATCGTGAGCATGCAATTTCTCAAGCGGCAGAGATTGCTTACGGTACCTCAACAGGAACCGACAAACTCGCTGTAAAAGGAGCTGAAGTACTTAAAAACACAGTGGCTGTTATGGATGAACTTGCTTTACAGATGGAGCAAGCGGCGCAAGAAATCGCAGCCTTAGATAAGCAGTCGCAGCATATAGCAAGTATTGTACAAAGCATTAGTAGTATTGCTGATCAAACTAATTTATTAGCGCTTAACGCTGCAATTGAAGCAGCTCGTGCAGGTGAGCAAGGCCGTGGTTTTGCGGTGGTTGCAGATGAGGTTAGGCAATTAGCATCTCGGACATCTAAAGCAACTGAAGAGATTGTGGAAGTTGTTCAGCGAAATCAATCATTAACTCAAAATACAGTAAAGGTTATAGAACAAGGGAAAGTCAAAGCAGAGCAAGGTCTTGCTTTGTCGAATGAATCAGGACAAGTAATGGAAGATATTCAACATGGAGCACAGCAAGTTGTTGATGCGGTTGGCCAGTTTGCTAACCAGTTAAATAAGTGATTCTAATTTGCAATAAATAAGCCTTAGGCATCTGCATTGATGCAGCTGTAGAGTATTATAAGCAACCTAATAACGAAATTTTGCTGTGTTATCAATGCGGTTCAATTTCCTTAAAAGATCCTCCTATTTTTTGCGAATTGGAAGGAATACCTTGTCTCACTTCTTGAAACTCCATATCATAGAAATATAGGGATATATTGTAATAGTTTAATATTCAGTAACTTTTTAAGTAAATGAGTTCACTGTTTGAATTTTAATTTAGCAATGAAGTGATGTACCCCATGTTTTCTACCAAGCCACTAAAAAATAAAATAACTAATCTTGAAGACGAATTATTTAGGGTTTCTCAAATAAAGCAAAATCTTGATGAGCTAATGCTTACATTAACGCTTGATGGCAAAGGCTGTGTTATTGATACTAATCCCCAAGTTCAAATTGAACTGGGTTTTAGCGCAAATCAACTTGATGGGATTGCATTACTTGATTTAGTGCCGCAATTGGCGCGAAAAACAGAACACTATCTGAACTTTAAACACGCACTACAAAACAAAAAGCCATGGGCAGGAGCCGTTCAGTTGGTCAATGCTAAAGGTGAAGAGGCTTGGCTAAGAGTGTTCGTTCATCCTGTGGTAAATAAGCAAAACCAATTTCTTCATTTTACATTGCATGCAAATGCACTAACACGCACGATTGAATCGTCACGCGAAAACCAGGACTTAGTAAAAGCAATTCATCGCTCTATGGCCGTAATCGAGTTTGATTTAACGGGTCATGTATTAAAAGCAAATCAGCAATTTTTACTGGGTGTGGGCTATAAAGAGCACGAAATTATTGGTAAACACCATAGTATGTTTTGTTCACCTGAAGAAGCAAGCTCATCAGAGTACGCGGCATTTTGGCAGAAACTACAAAAAGGTGAGTTTGTTTCCTCTCGATTCAAACGTGTTAATAAGTATGGTGATCCCGTGTGGTTAGAAGCCACATATAATCCTGTGTTTAGTGAACAAGGGGAGCTTTATAAGGTTGTTAAGTTTGCAACGGTGATTACTGATCAAGTAAATCGTGAAATAGCTGTGTCTCAAGCAGCTGACATTGCTTATAGTACCTCGACTGAAACTGATCAAATCGCTCATCAAGGGGCTGAAGTACTCAGTAATATGGTTAGTGTTATGGATGAACTTGCAAATAAAATGGAACAAGCAGCAAATGAGATCACAGCACTTGATAAACAGTCTCAGCAAATCGCAAATATAGTTCAAAGTATCAGTAGTATTGCTGATCAGACAAACCTATTAGCGCTTAATGCAGCGATTGAAGCCGCCCGTGCTGGCGAACAAGGAAGGGGCTTTGCTGTTGTTGCTGATGAGGTAAGACAGCTCGCTTCACGTACTTCAAAAGCGACTGTTGAAATTGTTGATGTTGTACAGCAAAACAGGGCACTGACTCAAAATACAGTTGAAGTTATAGAACAAGGTAAGAGCAAAGCTGAACAAGGCTACAGCCTAGCAACTGAATCTGGCAAAGTTATGTCAGATATTCAAAATGGCGCACAAAAAGTGGTCGATGCGGTTGGTCAGTTCGCTGACCAACTTAAATAGTGTTACCTGTGCTTATATTGAGTTTTGCAATAACCTCTTAAAATATCGGGATGGCGAAGTTTAATATGTTTACTTTGTCTCCCTGATACGCGCTTTCGCCAGAGTTTAAAACTCGAGCTCGTTAATTGCTCACGCATCAGTGCAATAACGTTTTTTTCATTTAAACCAAACTGTTGGTTTATTGCTTCAAACGGGGTTCTGTCTTCCCACGCCATCTCTATGATGCGTGATACTTCATGATCTAAGTGCTGCATTACGGCTCCTTTTTGTAGCTTATACGTATTTGCAGCAGGTTTAGATTATAAAATATCGTGTTGCCAGTGCTCTGCTAAAAAGTCGATGAACGCTCTCACCACATTTTGTTGGAAGTTACGCGATAAATACACCGCCCATAAGTGAGAGCCCATAGTAGTATGCTCTGGCAGTACTTTTACAAGCTCACCCGATGCCAAATAGTCATTGGCGAGATCGCATGGTAGGTGAGCCACCCCGATTCCTTGTTTTGCTGCTTTTAGAAGCACCCCCATATCGTTGGCAACAATGTTGCCCTTCACGGTCACTTTTTGTGTGTTGTCGCCGTGTTGAAATTGCCAAATAGTGTGTTTGTTATGAACAAGGCAATTGTGAACAGATAAGTCACTCGGCTCAAAAATCTGTGGGTGCACAGCTAAATAATCGTTAGAGGCACATACGGCGGTTGCGATATACATTAGCTTACGGGCAATAAGACCTTCATCGGGCTGGTGGATGTAACGCAAAGCGATATCAACGCGGTCATCAACCAGCTGCGATAAACTATCTGAAAGTAACAGTTCAAAGCGCGTCTGCGGGTGGCGTTTGGTAAACTCTTCGATGGCATCAAATAGCTTATGTTGGCCAAGCCCAATCGGGGAGGCAACGCGAATGGTACCTACCAATTCGTTGTTATGACTGTGTGCTCGGCTTTGTAAATCAGACACTTGATTTAATATTTGCTGGCAATAGCTAAGGGCTTCTTCGCCTTGAAGGGTCAAACTTACTTTGCGTGTTGTGCGATGAAACAACCTTAAATTTAGCCACTTTTCAATGTCTTGAATATGCCTAGAAACTTGTAATCGGCTTAAACCTAAATGCTCTGCAGCCTGAGTAAAACTGCCTGTACGGGCAACTTCGACAAAGCTAGTAATTGAAGTGAGTTTATCCATTGGTATCTTAAAATGAAACAATGTGTATCTATATAGTGTATTTATCAGTAATTGGTGAACAAGTAAACTGCAATCATTGAAACAAACAACGGAGAATTCCTCATGAAATTAGCAGTTATTGGCGCAACAGGTTGGATTGGCAGCCACATTACTTCAGAAGCAATCGCACGTGGTCATCAAGTTAATGCATTAGTTAGAGACGCAAGTAAAGTAACCCAAGATAACGTCACTGTGACTGAATTTGATTTAACTAAAGACGATATCGCAACTGCAGCTGCAGGTAGTGATGTTGTTATTGCGGCAATTGGTGGTCGTGCTTTAGGGAATCATGAAATTGTTGCAAACACGGCAAAGCAATTACTAAACTCGCTTGCAGGTACTGGCACACGCATTTTATGGGTGGGCGGTGCAGGTAGCTTAGAAGTGGCACCCGGTGTAACTCTGGTATCAAGCCCAGATTTTCCTGCTGAATACAAAGCAGAAGCCATTGCTCAAGGTGAGGCACTTGATGTATTTAGAGCATCAGCAGCAGATACAGCTTGGACTTTTGTATCACCGGCAGCGGTCATTTACCCTGGGGAGTCAGAAGGTCCGTACCGTGTTGGTGGCGACAGCTTCTTTACTGATGCAAATGGCGAAAGCAAAATATCAGTTACTGATTATGCTAAAGCGATGCTTGATGAGGCACACTCGGCAGCGCATTTAAATCAACGTATTAGTATTGCTTACTAATAGCGAGCCTTTATTCAGGCTCATAAAATGGTATTCTTAAGAGACGTGTTAAGTTACCTGTTTAATTTATGAGCCTGTTATTTTCTATTGCACTTGCAACCATTCCTGCTTTACCTGAACCCGTCGCAAACAATGCTGTCGCCAAAGTTGTTATTGATGAACAAGCCTACTTCCTAAGCTTTATGGGCTTGAGCTCAGGCAAAGCACATACCGATGTTCATAATAAAGTGTGGGTCCTTAAAGTGGGCGACAACGCGTGGCAAGCGGCTAAAGCTGTGCCAAGTACATTGCCCCTTACTGGTCGTTTGGCAAGTACCGCAGTGGGTGTGGGTAAGCATGCCTATGTATTTGGTGGGTATACCGTTAGCGCCGATCATCAAGAAATCTCTACACCCGATGTATATCGCTATGATGTGCTCTCTAATTCATATACGCAACTTGCCAGTATGCCTGTGCCGGTGGATGACAGTGTGGCACTTAAGTACCAGCAGCGTTATATCTATTTAGTCAGTGGTTGGCATAACGATGGTAATGTTAACTTAGTGCAAGTGTATGATACACAAACAGATACTTGGCAACAGGCTTCGCCGTTTTTAGGTCAACCGGTGTTTGGCCAAGCAGCGGCAATTAGTGGAAACACTCTATTGGTGTGTGATGGCGTTAAAACACAGGCGAATGCTGATAAGCGCCGCTCTTTTGCTGCGGTTGCACAGTGTTTAAAAGGCACGATTGATGCTGATAACCCATTAAAAATAGATTGGCGTACCGTGCCGCACCCTACAGGTGTTGCCCATTACCGTATGGCAGCAACCAGTTTTAATGGCGATATTTATATGATGGGAGGCTCTGATAACCCATATAACTACAATGGCATGGGATACGATGGCAAACCTGCGCCAGCGAGTGATCATGTTTGGCGCTTTGATGTTGACAAAAACACCTGGCAGGTGATGCCAAAAGCCGATACCGCGAGTATGGATCACCGAGGTTTATTAGAGCACCAAGGAAGTTTGTATCGTCTGGGTGGTATGGACAATAATCAACAAGTGACAGCCGATGCACTTGGTTACAAGGTTAAGTTATCTCTATGAATACACTCTATATTACTGGAGCGGGAGTGAGTGCCGCTAGCGGTATACCAACCTTTCGTGGTGAAGATGGTTATTGGACCATTGGTAGCAAAAATTATACGCCGATGGAAATGGCAACCCGTGCTATGTACGAAAACAACCCTCGCGAATTTTTAGCTTGGTATTATCATCGTTTTGCAACCTACCGCCATCACGGCCCTAATGAGGTTCATCATTGGTTGAGTGATAAAAATCTCATTACGCAAAATATTGATGGCCTTGATGGCAAAGCTGGAAACACTGATTTTATTGCTATTCATGGTCGCTTAGATCAAATGACACTGTTTCACCATCAAGGTGACGATGTGATGGCTTTTAACGCGCCGTGGGATAAAGTAAACGAAGACAACCTCCACCACTCCTTGCTTGAGGTGTTCAATATTAATAATGAAAGCCCCAAGCTAAACGAATCGTTTAAGCCGTACGTGTTGTTATTTGATGAATACTACACTGAGCTTTATCGAATCTCTGAGGCGCAACAGCGTATGCTCGATGCCGATAAAATCGTCTTTATCGGCACCTCGTTTAGCGTCAATATTACGCAAATGGCACTCGACATTGCACGCAGTCAAGGCACGCCAATTGAAGTAGTAGACCCAGATCCTACTCACGTATTTCATCCTAATGTGACATACCACAAGATGACAGCGCTTGAGTATGTTCAGCAGCAAGGATAAAAATAAGGCGCTTATATTAAGCGCCTTATTTAATTATTACTTTTCAGCTTTGGTTGCTGTGATGTTTAACCGCGCTTGTAAGGGGTCCGGTAAAAACTCTGCAGTCCCTGATTTACTCATTTGCAGTATAAAAGATTCATCATTTTGATATGCTTGCCAAGTCGGTAAACCTGGGCCATTTGGTGTGCCTAATTTAATAAAGTTCGTCACATAACGGTGCATTATTTTAGCGGCTTGCTTATCTTGCTCAGTGGTAACGTGCCCATATTTAGCAGCCACAGTATTAAAGAAGTACGGAATTTCGCTGGCGTGCTCTGCACCAGGTTTATCTAAAGTTTGCGCCACATAACCAAATCGATACAAAAAGGCATCATTACCCATATCTGTCACACGCTTTGCAACGAACCTTGCTGGCTCTTGCATTAAAGCGTCTTGACCAACTTGGTAATTAAGTAAGGGTAAAGGCATTTGGTCATTTGCATCGTAAGTCATTTTTGCTTGTGTACTGTGCGGGGCAAAACTTGCGAATAGCGCCTCTTTAGAGGCAAAATTAGCAAAGCCTAAATCCATATCTGTTGTGCCAACCATAGTCGCGACATGGCTAAATGTGCCTTTACTCAAGCGCGCTTCAGTCGCCGAATTGATAATAGTGCCATCAATAATTGGCCCGCCAACGTACGTAGGTTCATCATCATTTTGTCGGTTTAATGTGCTCAAATTTAGGTTATCAACCACGTCTTCGGCAGATAACTCACGTAGTGCAGCAAGGGCATTTTCATCACTGCCTAAAATGGTGTGTTGTTTGGCAAAGTTTTCGCCAATCTTTTCGGCGCTTAACACGGTGTCGTCATCACTATTAAGTGGCAACTGCTTAAATAGTTCTCGTCCGCCTGCTGACATAATAATCGCTTGCTGGAATAAGCTGCTAGCTGCAGGGGTTTGCATCATCGCATGTACCGATGCGCCTCCTGCAGATTCACCCATGAGTGTTACTTTTGCAGCATCACCACCAAATTGAGCGATATTTTGTTTCACCCATTCTAGGGCTGCAATTTGATCCATCAAAGCGTAATTGCCCAGTGCATCGTTCTCAAAACGACTAAGGGCAGGGTGCGCAAAAAAGCCAAATCGGCCTAAGCGATAATTAAAGCTAACAAAAATAACCCCTTGTTTAGCAAAGCTCTCACCTGAATAAACAGCAGGTGATGCGCCACCATTTACAAAACCACCCCCGTGTATCCAAACCACAACAGGGTAAGGAGTATCGCTGGGTTTAGTGGGTTTAAATACATTTAAATAAAGGCAATCTTCCGAAGGGGTTGTTGTCAGCGGTGCTGCATCGGCTGCAAACGGCTTTTGCATACAGTCAGGCGCGTAATCGTTAAGTACTTTTACATCTTGCCACTTGGGCACAGGTTGCGGCGCTCGCCAGCGTAACTCTCCCACCGGAGCTGCAGCATACGGAATGCCTTTATAGGCAATAAAACGTCCTTCTTTTTGCCCTTGGATAAGCCCGCCGGTGACGGTAATTTGATCTGATTGAGGTTGTTCTTGGCAACCTTGCAAAAATACAGCAGAGCCTAATAGAAAAGATGAGTAAAAAATCGATTTGAGAATACGCGATGTCATAACAAAGCCTAGGCTGTTTGGGTAAGGCTTATAATATTAACATATTCAGATAGTAACAACGAGAAAACCAGCATAGCTACAAGGGGAGGCTATGCTGGTTTTAGTATTTGGCTAATAAAGAGTTTTCCTGTCATTAAATCGTTACAAAAAGGCTCTAAAAATCTGCAGCTCAATAACTCAAGGATCTGTGTAATACTTATTAGTGCAAAAAATTGCTAATGTAAAAGGAGTGCATTCTCATTTTAAGGTATATATGTTAGATAAAGTTTTGCATGATTTTTTAGTCATTTGGGCAACAATAGACCCTATCGGCACAATGGCGTTGTTTGCTGCTTTAACAGCTAAATTGCCTGCCGATAGGCGGCGAAAGACTGCTTTTAAAACGGTGGGTTATGCTGCCATTGTATTAATTGGAGCGATTGTCATAGGGCAGTTGCTGTTAACTGCAATGGGTATTAGTTTGTTGTCGTTCCAAGTTGCTGGTGGCATTATTTTATTTCTGTTCGGTCTACAAATGATTTTTGCTGAGGAGGCCCAGCAAGGTGATGTTGAGTCACAGCACGATATTTCTGTATTCCCTTTAGCAATTCCCGCAACAGCATCGCCGGGTGCAATTTTAGCGGTTATTCTAATTACCGATAACCATATTTATAGCGTTCAGGAACAAGTAATTTCGGCAATAACAATGCTGGTAGTGTTATTGATCACTTTATTATTGCTGTTGTTAAGTGAGCGAATTTTGAAAGTTATTGGGGTTGGCGGTGCATCGATACTAACGCGAATTATGGGGTTAATTTTAGCTGCATTATCTGTTGAGTTTGTGATGGAAGCACTAGGAGTCGCTAAATGGGTGGCCAATAATTAAAAAGCCCGCAGCGCGGGCTTTTTAATGGGGTATGCCAATATTATTCAGAAACAGTGAAAGATACGTCTAAGTCTTCACCCGATGTTACTGTAATTGGTTTTACTTGATAAAGCGTAAATGCTTCGTCTTGCGTTTCAGCGTCATCGATGTGCGCTGCACAGGTATAAGCAAGTTGATAATCACCTGGTTGAATGAACGCAAGTTCAAATTCGAATTGGTTATCTTCGCTATCGAACACAACATCCGCCGTTGCAAGAGGTGCATCTAATGGTGTTTCATCTTCGTTAACTTCATAGTTGTCCATTGGCATTTCAACATCGCTGCTATATAGGTAAACAGCATGACCGAATGAGCCATCTTCGAGTGCGATATCGATATTATCAGTTTCACAGTTAGCGATAAGTACGTCGCTTACAGTGCCTTCGATATCTTCAGATTCAGCAAGGTTTTCTAAGCGAACACCGCGTGGTTTTAAGAAGATCTCATCACTATTTTGTGGATCAACTAATGACTTTTTAAGGTCAAATTCAATAACAAACTCGTTACCAGCTTGGTTTAGGGTAAGGCCATCAAGTTGAATTTCACCGATACCATCGTTGCCTTTACGTTTAACAACCAGTGGTGCAATACTGTCATCTTCGTAAACAACATGCGAAGTCATGGTTAAATCGTTTGTGTCACCATTGATCACATCTGCACGGATCCATTGATATTCGCCAGCAGGCACTTCTTCATCTTCTAATAAAGAAAATACATCATCACCTGTGTAGTCTAATAAGTTAACCATTTCAGGCATTGTTTCATCATTATCTTCACGGGTCTCAAACGTGAATTCTTCACCACCTTGGGTTTTCAATGTGATTGAATCAAACACAACATTTACAGCTTTTAAACCTGTCACTGGTGCATCAGACACACCTAATGTGAACTGTGCAGTTTGCGGCTGAGGATCAACCGAGTCGTTCTTGTCGTTATCTGAGCCACAACCAACAAGTGCAAATAAAACGGCGCTGCTAAGTAATGTAGTTTTAAAGTTCATCATTTCTTCCCTTTGTGTTCTAAAAATTTATTAGCAGTGTAATAACTAAAACTTAATGTAACTTGAACTTCTAATGATAAGTTTCGATTAACACCTTTGTACCTTTTATGTAACAAGCTGAAAGTCAGAATAAAAAATAACTGCAAGTTTAGAATGCTTTTTAGGTAAATCCATTTTTCTTCCACATTTTGCTGACACCATGACAAAAAATAAGAACCTAGGAACGAAAATGAAGGTTATTGACTTGGAAAAGCGCTTTGAGCTTATGAGCTGGGCATTATTAAGTGCAGTAAATATGCTTTTACTAGTGGGGTTTATGAATAGTAAATCGGAGGTAAGTAATTTACTTTTTAGTTTTTTGTTGTGCTCTGTTTCATTACTATTAGCGGTACTTGTATTCAATTCAAAACGCAATTTAACGGTATGCCGCCACGGTGTGCATTACCGCAATTTATTCGGGCAATGCCGCCATATGCATGCAAGACAAGTGCAATTTATTCACCATTACTCGTTTTTTGGTTTGCGATTAGTGCTTGTTATGGGCGAAAAATATATTTGCTTTGCGCCTTTTTATAGCCTTAATGACAAACACCAACAACGCTTAAAGCGCTACGATAACGATTTGTTTGATTGGTTAAAGAACTTACAAAAGACCAATGACTTTTGTTAAGCAGGCACATTTACCTGCTTAACCATGGCGCTAGATATTAGGTTTTATAACGACTTACATTTTGTTCTAACTGAGTTGCTGTGTCTGTCAGCTCGTGCATGTACGATGTGGCTACATCGGTATCATTGGCGGTTTTATTCGCAATATCGACAATGGTCGTCATGTTTTGGTTAATCGCTTCAGACACTGATGTTTGCTCTTCAGCAGCTGTGGCTATTTGTGCATTTTGTGACGTGATAGTGTTTACCGAAAGCAATACTTCATTGAGTGCTTTTTCGACTTCGCCCGCTTCATTAACACTGGTTGCACTGCCTGATTTGATTGACTGCATAATGTTATTTACAGTTGTTGTTCCTTGTTGTACTTGCTCAATCATCGCCTCTATTTCATGAGTGCTATCTTGCGTGCGTTTTGCAAGCGTTCGCACTTCATCAGCCACCACCGCAAAGCCACGACCCGCTTCACCAGCTCGGGCAGATTCAATTGCCGCATTTAGTGCTAGTAGGTTTGTTTGCTCGGCAATGTTTCTGATCACATCAAGCACACTACCAATTTGACTCGATTGTTGATTAAGCTGATCGACCGCATTCGCCCCTTCATCAACTTGTTTAGCAAGGCCGTTAATCACCTTTATGGCAATGAGCAACTGGTTGTTAGCCTGTTTGACTAAATGATCGGCATGTTCAGCAGCCGTTGAGGCCTCTTGCGCACTGCGTGCAACTTCCATTGACGCCGCCGACATTTCGTTTATTGCGGTTGCAACTTGTTCACTTTCTTCATGTTGGCGATTAATACCTGCATGCATATTGGCAAGTAGCTCGTTGAGCTTATGTGAGGCTTGATTCATCGATTGCGATGATTGGCGAATATCAATAACCATTTTACCAACGTCATCGGCAAAGCGGTTAAACGAACTGCCAAGCTTGCCGAGTTCATCGTCTCGTTTCACCATTAAACGTTGGGTTAAATCGCCATCACCTTGTGATATATCGTTCATTGCTAGTACGGTTGTGTGCAAAGGGCTAGTAATACTGCGCGATACCACCACTGCAATCGCTGCGGTAATTGCGACAGCAAATACAGAAGCGATGATGGTGTTTATAAAGGCATTATCGATACCTTCATTAACCCGTTGTTCTGTTACTGCAACTTGTTGCTCAAGACCACTGATCCAAAAACCTGTTCCTAGCACCCAATTCCATTTTGGTACTAAAGCGGCATAGCCGAGCTTAGGATTCACACTGCCATTGGTATTTTTCCAAGAATACTGAACATAACCACCGCCGTTCTTTGCAGCATCAATCAGTTCTCGAATGAGGTAAACCCCATTAGGATCTTTGAAATCATAAAGGTTTTTACCCTCAAGAGAGGTGTTAACCCCATGGGCAATGTTGACACCTTTTACATCATAAACAAACACATAGCCAGTATCGCCAGCATCATCAAAACGCAAATTACGTAAAATGCTTTTTGCTTGGTTTTGTAGTTGCTCAGTATTAGAGCCATCATCTTGTGCGATGAGGTTAGCAATCGAGCTCATAGCAATTTTTTGGTAATTGCTAACTTCAGACTTACGGTCGTTTTCCATTTGTGTAGCAAAACTTTCAACGGTTTGTGCACCACTGTGTTTTGATTGCACATAGTTGTAGAGTGTCAGCATAATTGCAATGAGTAGGGGGGGAAGTAGGGCTAGAAAGAGTACCCGTTGCTGTATTGATAGCGCCATCTATCGCTCCTAATAAAAATCCGCAGTACTAGTTTAGTACTTTTCAAAAGTTTTATTAGTCGACTTTATGGTTAGATCGATAGGCTATTGAAGCTGGTTTATGCGACCTGCTTATAAAAATACACTGTTGCATCAAATTCACCGGAGGAACTTTTCGCAAATCCAGGAATAGTGCCCGCTTCAATATAATCGAGTTTACGATACAAATATGAGGCAGTGTCACCTTGGCGGGTATCAAGTAATAGTAATTGAAGACCTAAAATACGCGCGTCGGTCTCTAGGCTATTCATCAATTGTTTTGCAATTCCTTGGCCTTGATATTCGCTGTGCACCATGAGCTTTTCTACTTCACCGCGGTGAGCGCCATTAGCTTTGGCGCATAAAGAAAGCTGTACTGAACCAATCACCGTATCACCATTTAGGGCAAGGTAAAGCCTACGGTAAGGCGTTGCTAAATCTCTATCAACCCCTTGCCAGTAGTCGTGTGCTGACTGTAATGATAAAGGAGCAATAAAGCCAATTGACGCGCCACTGGCCACGCTATCAATCAGCAAATTATTGAGGGATTTCGACACCCCTTTTATAGAATGCACTGCTTTAATTTTCATTATTTATTCTTGTTGAAATGGATACACAGAACCTAAATTAAGTAAGCTGGTTAGCTCATCAAGTGCCTGATAGCTTTCGGTTAAAAGCATCGGATCGGCAAAGTCATCACTACTTAACGAGTCACGATAATGCTTATTCGCCCAATTTACTAGTTGGGTATATTTTTCTTCGCTGAATCGTACTGCCGGATTAACCGCGGCTAGTTCGTCAGTATTGAGTGCAACACGCAAGCGTAAACAAGCAGGGCCACCGCCATTTTGCATGCTTTGGCGCAAGTCAAAAAAGCGCACTTGCTGAACAGGGTTATCAGCCAAAATCATTTCTTGAATGTAATCGTGAACAGCTTGATTACGCTGACACTCTTTAGGTGCAACCAGTATCATGCTGTCATCACTTAAGGTAATTAATTGGCTATTAAATAAATAGCTGCTTACAGCATCTGTAATGCTCACTTTATTGGTTGGCACTTCAATAATATGGAGTGGCTTGTTACCTAAGTAAGCTTGTTTAATCTGTTTTAGCGTGTCAGCTTGATGTAAAAACGCTTGTTCATGGCATAAAAGTACATTGCCATTGGCCACAGCGATCACATCGTTATGAAAGACACCTTGATCTATCACATCAGGATTTTGTTGAATAAATAACTGATTTTCTGGCTTTAGCTGATGCAAACGGGCAACTGCTTGCGAAGCCTCAAGAGATTGTCTTGCAGGAAATTTAACAGGTTTTGGTAAGGCGCTATTAAAACTACTTGCCCCATAAACAAAGATCTCAAGCCCTGTATCTGCATGGCTGTCGCACAATCGATTATGATTTGCGGCGCCTTCATCACCAAAAAAGCCTTGAGCAGGTAAATGCGTATGATGGCTAAAGTAACGCTCATCGTTAAACATGGCTTTTAATAATGCTGTAGTTGTAACGGGTTCTAGCGAGCGGTGAAACTTATTATTTAAGTTAGCAGCCGTAAAGTGTACTTTGCCATCAAGGGTATCGACTGAAGGCGAGATAGTGCCAGCATTGGCTGTCCACATGGCCGATGCACTGTAACAAGCTCGCAGTAAAATGGGGTCGGCTTTAAATGCTTTTTCAATAATCTGGCTATCGGTGCCTGTGAAGCCTAAACGCTTCAGCACATTAATGTCGGGGCGAGCATGAGGTGCAAAAATACCTTGTTCTAGTCCTAACTCGTGCATCGCCTTCATTTTTTCAAGGCCTTGTAGTACAGCCTCTTTAGGGTTTGAATGCGAAGAGGCGTGACTTAGTGAAGCGACATTGCCATACGATAATCCCGCGTAATTATGGGTAGGCCCTACTAAGCCATCAAAATTAACTTCTACTGCGTGCATACTTTGTCCATCATTTTTGTGCATGTATTTTAACCATACAGAAGTTATTTAGCTGAAGCCAGCTAACTCTAATTCGACATGACGCAAACTTTGTTGAAGGCGTTTCTGAGTGGCAATTAAATACGCTTTTTGTTTGTTCTGTTTAACTTGTTGCTGTCGTGCAGCTTTATACAACACACGTTTAGGAATGTGGTACTGCTCAGACGCTTCGGTGATTGTCAGTTGGTGCACCGAAATTTTTTTTAGCGCTTCAACAAATGCAGGGTCATTATTTAACATAGCGACGCTCCAAATCAGCAACATTATGCGGATCGTTTGCTTCATGTATATGCCATGTGCTGATGTCTAATCGCCAAAGTAGATAAAGAGTGTGAAAGAAGTTAGTCACGTTAGTCTCCTTGTTAGTGCCAGTTCACACTCACTATTGGAAGATCTGTGCCAACCCTTTATTAAATTCAAATTCATTAAAAATCAATAGGTTAACTTGTGGTGGTTTGGGTGTCCCTAAAATCAGGCACTAAAATAGTGAAAGGCAAATGCAGTAATGCACTTTAATGATGCGTGCTTTTATTGTTGAACGAGGAAATACGCGATGTGAAATCGC
>NZ_PNCZ01000020.1:0-11900 GCF_005887425.1 Pseudoalteromonas sp. S2721 | reverse complement strand
CGCTGTATCATTGTTATTACTTAATTTGTTGGCGGAGTGGACGGGACTCGAACCCGCGACCCCCGGCGTGACAGGCCGGTATTCTAACCAACTGAACTACCACTCCACATTTTCGTTGCTGACTGAGTCTCCCCTGACAGCGGCGTGAATAATACGAATCACCCTCTAGTTCGTCAAGGGGTTTTTTGTATTTTTACAGGTTTTTTAGTCATCTGACATCGAAAGGTTTAAAATTTCACCTGATTTATCATTTTTTGAGCCGTTTTTGCCAACTTCATTTTCATTCGTTGCTTGCTCATCATTTTCGGTTTGATTTTTTTTCTTTAAAAACGGTAAAGAAATTTTAAATTTCAGCGGTTTCTTCTGAACAAAAATTCTAATTGCCAGCCAACCTAATAAAAGTACGGTTAAATTTCCAACAACAACTAAGGTCACCATCAACATGGTGGACGCTTTTTGTTCTTCTTCAAGAATTCGTTGTTGCTCAGCTTGCGCTTCTAAATCAATTTCAGGGCGAACAATTTCTGGTACAGCTTCAATTGGTCGCTCAATTTCAAATTTATACGTCGGTAACGTCGCCATAAATTCACGGTCATTTATGTTGCTACCAAATACAGAGAGCTCAACACTGTATCGTCCCCAATCATAATTTTTAATGGCCAGTTCCCGTGTCTGCGATTTATCAGCATCTAAAGAGAACATTTGCTCTTCATTATTAGGGTAATAAATTTTCCCTTGAATGAGCACAGTTTCTGGTTTGACGATTTCAGGGTTTAAGGTGATTGTTAAAATGTGGTCATCTTCATCTTGCTCAGCAAGGGCTATTTCATAATCAAAAGGCGGCTCATGCACGACTATCGGTTTTTGCACCACGGTACGCTTTAGTATAGGTGTTTCTATATATAGCTCTGGCTGCCACTCACCTGCCGGAAAGACCAGTTTAAACTCACCGGTAAACACACCATCAAGCGGACGCTCATCAAAGCCACGGCCATCATCTTTAAAGTCAGTAACACTTTGCGTACCTGCACCAAAGTTTGCGTAATCACTATTATTAGTGCTGACAAAATCAACGTGCAAACTGATCACATCTCTAAACTGACCAACTTCTATTGGCTCACCGTCATTTAATACGCGGCCCGTTAGTTTTACTGTTTCGCCACGAAACAGCATGGGCGGGAGTGGATCAACATTAAGCTCTATTTCACCCAGCACCATAATACGGCTATCAGGCAAGATACTGCCGACCACTTGCCAAGGGCCTGGCATTGGGTTGCTTATCGTTACCAAGTCATAGCTCAATTCATCATACCAGTCGAGGTCATCATTTTTAACTGAGTCAGTTGCATAATACTTAGTGCCGTCAGGGCGAACTAACACAACGGCAGGGGCACCGCGCTTACGAAAGAAGAGTAAAGTTACTTTATCGATTTTGTGATCGATACGAAAACGGTTCTCTAGCAGGGGAATTTCATTTTGCACCCCATCACGTTCTAATGGGGTTATTTTATTTTGCTCATTGGCAAATCCCGTGAAGGGAATTAAACACACTAATCCTGCTAGTAGTTGTTTTCTCATTTTATTACCTTATTCTGCACGCCATAGGCATTGGCCACCCTTTGCAACCAAGTCTAAACGCTCTTCGTGAGCGGCGTGCTCTTGTTCTGTTGCTCTTAATACTACAAGTGGTGCTCTATCAGCACTTAGTCGGCGAATACCACCAGCTTGTTGAGTTGAGCCTTCATCTTTATTTTGATTAAGATTCAGCTTTACTTGCCCTCCCGTCATCGACAGGTAAACATCGGCTAAGATCTCAGAATCCAGTAAAGCGCCGTGTAAAGTACGCTTTGAGTTATCAATATCGTAACGACGGCAAAGTGCATCAAGGTTATTCTTTTGACCTGGGTGCAAGTCACGCGCCATTTTTAACGTATCAAGTACACTACATACATCGGCAGTATTCGGAAAACCTTGATTTAACAATGCAAACTCATTGTCCATGTGGCCGATATCGAACGCTGCGTTATGAATAACAAGCTCTGCACCACGAATATACTCTAAAAACTCATGGGCAATTTGGTGGTACAGGGGTTTATCACGCAAAAATTCATTGGTGATACCGTGTACGTCTATTGCTTCTTCTTCTATTTCACGTTGTGGATTGATATACACATGAAAGTTGTTGCCAGTAAGACGGCGATTTACAAGTTCAACACAACCGATTTCAATAATGCGGTGGCCTTGCTTTGGGTCAATACCCGTGGTTTCTGTATCTAAAACTATTTGTCTATGTGCCATATCGTCTTAAGCCTGACTCTGGTATCTTTCTATATTCACTTTATTGTACACAATATCAAGGTAAAACAGTGCAGAAAACCGTAGAGATTTACACCGATGGATCATGTTTAGGAAATCCAGGGCCTGGAGGGTATGGCATCGTGATGCGATACAACGGTCACGAAAAGCAATTAAGCCAAGGCTATACCCTAACAACAAATAATCGGATGGAAATGCTCGCTGCTATCGTTGCACTTGAAACCCTCACCCGCTCTTGTCACGTCATTTTGACAACCGATAGCCAATATGTGAAACAAGGTATTGAGTCATGGGTTGATAATTGGAAAAAGCGCGGCTGGAAAACCGCGGCTAAAAAACCAGTTAAGAATGTCGATTTATGGAAACGACTCGATGCGGCCTGCCAACAACACAGCGTAGAGTGGCATTGGGTAAAAGGCCATAGCGGCAATAAATACAATGAGATTGTTGACGATCTTGCCCGCGAAGCAGCTGGCAGCGATCAATTACTTGAAGATACTGGTTACGACGGTAATTAAAGCCCCTTGAAATAAACTTGGCGCAGGTCGTTTTATATTTTTGTTATATGTTATAAGATTTGGCTATAATAAAATATAAAGGATTCATTATGGCTCTGCGCATTCACTCTTTTTTTCATCAACAAAGCGCCACTCTCTGTTACTTAGTCAGTTGCGAAAGCACTAAGCAGTGCTTGCTGATTGATGCGCCAGCTGATTTTGATATGCCAAGTGGTGAGTTAAGTTTTATCACAGCCAATGAGATCATCAGCTACATAAAGACTGAGCAGCTGACATTGCAATGGCTCCTTGAAACTCATGCCCATGCTGACCATATCACCGCAGCAAGTTATATAAAGCAGCAATTACACGACACACACCCTTGTAAACTCGGCACGGGTGAAGGGATCACACAAGTGCAACAGCACTTTAGCCAACTTTATAATCTTGATATGCCATGTAATGGTGAACCTTTTGATGCTCTATTTACTGATAAAGCACAATTTCAGTTAGGTGATTACACAGTAGATGTAATTGCCACACCGGGCCATACCCCTGACAGCGTGTGTTTTCACATTGATGGCAATGTATTTGTTGGTGACACCTTCTTTATGCCAGACAGTGGCACTGCCCGCTGTGATTTCCCAGGTGGCAGTGCCGGTGAGTTATATGACTCACTACAGCGAATTTTAGCTTTTCCTGACGATACGGTACTTTGGATGTGTCATGACTATCAACCAGATGGCCGTCCGCTGGCGAACAAAACCACAGTGAAAGAGCAGCGTGAGCAGAACATTCATTTAAAAGGCGATAAACAAAGCTTTATTGCGACTCGGGAAGGCCGTGATGCAACCTTAGCGGTACCAAAACTGTTACATCCTTCTATTCAATTAAATATTCGTGCAGGTCAGTACCCAAGCAAAACAGATACGCAACAACACTATTTAGCTATCCCGCTCACAGTGCTGCTTTGATGTTTGCCTGAGCCCTGCTCCTTTTACCGGCGAAAATTGTGGTCTTGCATGCCATTTAGGTTTAATTGGTGTCAGCGGGGCCACACGTTTTCGAGCCACCAGCATATACACACTGCCCATTGGCTTTAAATATTGTTGACCAAAACTGCGCCACGCAGCAAAACGTGACAAACGGTTGCCTCTTGCAAGCGATGAATGGATAAATCGCTCGTCCGAAATAATCTCAAAGCCTAATAGATTCAACCAGTCTTTTACTCGTGATGGCGTAAAAAAGCGCCCTGTCCAAGGTAACTTTTGGCGACTAAAAGGTAAAAGCTGCGCCAAGCCACACAAGCTAAACGGGTTAAAGCCCGTGATCACCAGATAGCCACCGGGAATTAAAGTACGGTGTGCTTCGCGTAAGATGTGGTGTGGATCAGAATGATATTCTAAGCAATGCGACAATATGCAAGCATCAACACTGTGCTCATAAAAAGGTAACTCATCGACATCTGCAATAACACCGGTAAATAACCCCTGCTCTGCGACACAAACTTGATGCTTAATAGGGCTTTCACTGGTTGCCAGCTCACCACTTAAATTACCAAGTTTGAGCATGTGATAGCCAAACATGCGTGGCAGCCATGGCGTTAGCTTACGTTCAATTTCAGCACGTAAATAGTCACCATGAGGGAACTGCTGCCAAGTGTATGGCTTAGGACCTTCTTGAAAACTAAGGGCTGGTTTCATTTTCTGAGCTCGTTATACTGTGTGTTAACTGTCACTTTATAGAGCAATTAAACATGGTGCAAGTTAAAGCAATTAAAGCCTTTTCTGATAATTACATCTGGTGCATCAGCAATGAAGCTGAGCAAACAGCCTGGGTCGTCGACCCCGGTCAAGCAGAGCCTGTTTTAAACTATCTGAGCGAGCATAACTTAACACTTAGCGGTATTTTGATTACTCATCACCATTATGATCATACCGATGGTGTGGCTGCACTGGTTAAGGAATTTCGTGATATTCCGGTTTATGGGCCAAGACATAGCCCTTTTAAAGGTATTACTCATGGCGTATCAGAAGCGGATAAAGTCACTGTGTATGATTACACCTTTACCGTGCTTGCAACACCTGGTCATACCCTAGACCATATTTGTTACATTAATGATGAATTAAGTTTTACTGGCGACACCTTATTCAGTGCTGGCTGCGGACGATTATTCGAAGGCAGCGCAGAACAAATGTGGCACTCGTTATGTAAACTAAGAGCCCTGCCAGATGAGTGTAAAATCTACTGCACCCATGAATACACGCAAGCCAACTTAGCCTTCGCAAAAGCTGTAGAGCCAAATAACGAATACCTTCTCAACTACAGTGATGAAGTTGATACTCTGCGCGCCAAAGACGAAATAAGCTTGCCAACCCAGTTAGGCGTGGAAAAACAAATAAATCCATTTTTACGTAGCAATATAGCAACAATCACTGATGAGCTGCCTGATGAGCTAAAAATTAATTTGGATCTGAATGAACCTTGGCAACGCTTTGCAGGTCTCAGAGCCTGGAAAGATAACTTTTAAAAAACGTAAACGCCGGTAGTTACAATTTTGTATATTTAGATCAGCATCTTGCAATAATAAGCTGACATAAACTGGTCATAAAGTGGCAATATGTTCTCAGAGCAGGTAATATTCGCCGAGTTTTTTTACCTGATGTATGGGTATATATGTATAAGTCTCCTTTAGTTTTATCACTTGCGCTGATTTTAAGTGGCTGTCAATTGACAGCTTCTGATTCAGCAAGTACAGATGTTGCGAGCAATAATGTTGAGCAACAATTAGACGGCGCAAGTCCGAGCGATATCAATGATGCATTGATGATCAACGCTCAATATCAACAATTAACCGATATTGATGAGCCGCCTCCTGTATTTGATGATGTATGGGAACGTATTCGCTATCAGCTTTCGATTGATGTGCCACAAAACCGCCCAGTTGTTGCTGAGCGTAACTATTATGCGCGTCATCAGGCCTATTTAGATCGTATCTCTAAGCGAGCTGAGCCTTACTTATACTTTATTGTAGAAGAAGTCGAAAAGCGTCAGATGCCAATCGAAATCGCACTTTTACCTATTGTGGAAAGTGCGTTTGATCCATTTGGTTATTCACATCGCAGTGCTTCTGGCATTTGGCAATTTATGCCACAAACCGGTGAGCGTTTCGATTTAAAACAAAACTGGTGGTATGACGGTCGCCGTGACATTGTGCAATCGACCCGTGCAGCGCTAGATTATTTATCATATTTACACAAAACCTTAGAAGGCGATTGGCTAAATGCCATTGCAGCCTATAACTCAGGTGAAGGTCGTTTACTTCGTGCCATTAAAAAGAACCGTAAAAAGCATTTACCAACGGATTTTTGGTCACTTGATTTACCAAGAGAGACCACTGCCTACGTACCTAAGCTATTAGCCCTGTCTGATCTGGTAAAACGCAGTGACGAATTTGGTGTTAAGTGGCAGCCAATAATTAATGCTCAAGTCGTTGAAGCAGTTAATGTAGGGAGCCAAATTGATTTAGCACTTGCCGCTGATATGGCAGGTATTAGCTTAACAGAGCTTTATCGTTTGAACCCTGGCTTCAATCGTTGGGCGACGGATCCAAATGGCCCACACTTTTTATTATTACCGTCTGATAAAGTTGAAGCGTTTACTGACAAGCTAGCTAAAACAGAGCAAAAAGACCGCCTACGCTGGCAGCAATATATTGTTGCGCGCGGTGACAGTTTATCTGTGATTGCGAAGAAGTTTTCGACAAGCACAAACGCGATTAAAACACTGAATAAGCTTTCATCGAATACTATTCGTGTTGGTCAGCAATTACTTGTGCCACTAAGCGATGGTGAGATTAATAGCCAGCATTTACCAAATTCAGTGCGTATGGCAGCTAATAAAGCAACACGTAAAAAACTTAGCCATAAAGTGGCCAGTGGCGATACACTGTGGGATATCAGCCGTGAGTACGATGTCACCATAGCTGAACTTGCAACATGGAATAAGCTGAAAAAAGACGCGGTACTGCGTGTTGGTCAAAAGCTAACTGTGTATAAACAGGAAAAGTCGCAACTTGCTGCTACACAAATCAAAGAGCGCACCATTACCTATAAAGTTCGTCGTGGTGACTCGTTAGCGCGCATTGCTGCTAAGTTTAATGTGTCTGTAGAAGATATTATTAAATGGAATTCATTAGCTGGGCAAAAATACATTCAACCTGGGCAAAAGCTTAAATTAAAGGTTGATGTTCGAAGCGCTTAATTGCTTAATTTAATATCAAAAAAAAGAGCGCCTAATGGCGCTCTTTGTCTCTCTCATTTAGTATTTATGCTTCAAAGTCCATAAGTGTAATAACTCATTGGCAATGGTCGCTGCAGCAATCGCTGTTAGTTCACTTTGATCATAGGATGGAGATACTTCAACCACATCCATACCGACCATATTAATGCCTTTCAATGCACGAAGTACTTTGAGTACTTTATCGCTGGTTAAGCCACCACATACTGGAGTGCCTGTCCCTGGAGCGAATGCGGGATCAAGGCAGTCAATATCAAAGGTTAGATACACAGGTAAGTCACCCACACGTGCTTTAATTTGCTCTGCGATATCTTGTGCAGGCAAATCATTAGCTGCCATTGCATCAATCACTGCAAACTCATGTTTGCTTTGATCAAAATCAGTACGAATACCGATTTGAATACTGTGATCAACATCAATAAGCCCTTCCATCGGCGCATGATAAAACATGGTACCGTGATCATAGCGAGAGCCATTGCTGTAAGTATCTGTATGGGCATCAAAATGCACTAATGCCATCTTACCATGTTGCTTAGCATGGGCACGCAGTAGCGGCAAAGTCACAAAGTGGTCGCCACCTAAACCTAATAATGTTTTACCTTGACGAAGAATTTGCTCAGCGGCTAATTCTAACTGCGCGGTAAAATATTCTGGGTCGCCTACTGGGTAAGTAAAATCACCCGCATCAGCTAATTTTAAACGCTCAAACAACGGAAACGTCCATGGGTACTTGGTTTCTTCCCATGCCAGGTGCACTGAAGCTCGACGAATTGCGTCAGGCCCTAAACGTGCACCAGGGCGACCTGAGGTCGCCAAATCAAAGGGTAAACCTAGCACCACTACATCCGCATCGATTGCAGTGATGTTTTGCACCATCGGCTGACGTAAAAACGTCATGCCGTTTGAATATAATGAATGATCTGTGTGGTCAAACAATGTCGACATTGCTTATAACTCTTCTAAATAAGTGTAACCATTTAAGCCAGTTTGCAGCTCATCTAATACGCTTTGCTGCTCAGTTTCTGGCAATTTAGCTGCCACCAGCTGGGCGTAAGACTGCTGGAAGCTTTCTACATCTAAATGTACGTAACGCATCATGTCTGCAACGGTATCACCTTCGTTAACTTCAGTGATTTGCGCTTGACCTTGCTCATCCATTTTTATAATTGCACTGTGTGTGTCGCCAAATAAGTTATGCATATCACCTAAAATCTCCTGATAAGCACCCACTAAGAAAAAGCCCATTAAGTAAGGTTTTTCTTCGCTAAATGCTGGCACAGGTAATGTGCTTTCAATACCTTGACCGTCTACATAGTGCTCCATAGCACCGTCTGAATCGCAGGTAATATCAAGTAACACGGCGCGTTTTTGTGGTGCTTCTGTTAAACCACTTAGCGGTAGAACAGGAAACACTTGGTCAATACCCCATGCATCCGGTAATGACTGGAACAATGAAAAGTTCACAAAAAACTTATCTGCTAAACGCGCATTTAATTCATCAATAATCGGGCGATGAAAACGGTTTTTGTTATCCATATGCTTGTTAAGTTCATAACATACACGTAAGTTAACTTGCTCCGCCCATGCTCGCTCTGTTAAATCTAACAAACCAAGTGCAAACTGATTATGTGCTTCGGCTAAATCGCCTTGGCTATCATGATAAATTTCAATTAATGCACGGTCATCATTGTCACCACTTAACTGTTGCCATGATGTCCACATATTCTTTAACAATAGGGGTGCATCAGCTGCTGGCGCTTGAATGTCTTCAGGTACATAGCTTTCGGTGCCGATAACATTCGAAATCAATACAGCATGGTGCGCTGTTAACGCACGACCTGACTCAGAAATAATGCGCGGCATTGGCTGCTCATATAACTTACAGGTATCACCGATGGTGTACACGATGTTATTAGCGTATTCACTTAGGCTATAGTTCATTGAGTTATGAGACTGACTGCGTGTACCGTCGTAATCTACCGCTAAACCGCCACCCACATCTAAGCAATCAATTTGTGCACCTAATTTACGTAACTCACAGTAAAAACGCGCAGCTTCACTCACACCTAAACGAACATCGCGGATGTTTGCCATTTGCGAGCCAAGGTGAAAGTGTACAAGTTGGATCAGATCAAGTTGATCAGACGCTTTTAAGCGATTGACCACACTGAGTACTTGCGATGCCGACAAACCAAATTTTGATTTTTCGCCACCACTTGCTTGCCACTTGCCCTTACCTTGCGACGCTAAACGTACACGAATACCAATGCGTGGCTTTACGTTTAACTCTTTTGCTTGGCTAAGCACCATGTCTAGCTCAGACAGTTTTTCAAGAACAATGTAAACCTTGTGGCCTAGCTTTTCGCCAATCAATGCTAAACGAATGTATTCTTGGTCTTTGTAGCCATTACACACAATGACAGCACTGGTTTTTTCAGCCATCGCTAATACAGTTAATAGCTCAGGTTTACTGCCCGCTTCTAGACCCAATTGTTTCTTTTCAATATCAGCTTGGCTTGCAACAATTTCTTCAACAACTTCACGCTGTTGGTTTACTTTAATTGGGTAAACAAGCAAATAGTCTTTCGGATAACCATAATTTTCAATAGCCGTGTTAAATGCCTGACATAAGCTATGTACACGATGATGTAAAATTTGTGGAAAACGAACTAGCGCAGGCAAGCTTAAGCCTTTGTCTTGTAATTGCTGTGCGATATCGATTAGTGCAATGGTTTGCTCTGGGGCATGGGCCTTTGGCGCAACATACACATCACCTTGATCATTAATACCAAAGAAACCTTGGCTCCAATGACGAACATTGTAACTCGTGCGAGCTTGTTCTAGTGATGTTGTTTCTTTCATCTATCTTTCTCTTTTATTTTAGTAATGCCGAAATCGGCAAGGGTTGTTGCCGCGCATTAAAAGAAAAATAGTGACTCAAGTCCAACAAGAATTTTTACTCGTAACGAGTGATTTTTGATGTGAAAAGCTAATCAACATCCCTGAATGTTTTTAAACCCTATTTCAAGGGACAGTCACTGAAAATAGTATTTAATAGGATCACATTCAAAGGGACAGTCACTGTAGAATATATATACGGGTAGATTACCTTTTCATATTATTGATTTTAATGGGCTGGTATTACTTTTGTGATTTCATCAGCGGCTGAAGAATTTGACCCTAACCATCTCCACGCTTCATATTGCTCGTTATCATGCCAAGTAATACCTATGTACTCTTGCCAGTTTTCGAAGTCTTTTGTGCGATATTTTTCAACCCCGCAACCTCCTGCGCCAAAAGAGGTGCGGCAAATTCTTACAGTGAGATAGGTGCCATCAAAATTCAGCTGCGATTGCTTATCAGCGCAAATACTTAAAGGACGAGTAGGAAATATAAGAATAACTTTTGTTTTTATAGTGCCATTATGGTTGAAGACACCAGAAAGACTGTAGCATGAGTTTAAATAGAGCTTAGTACTATTAATAATAAGGTCTGGTTGCCGACTCTGAGAAGTAATGGATACCTGTGAACTATCACCACAAGCAGCAATCAGAAAGAGCGTAACAAAGCCCAATAGTTGTAAGGTGAATTTATAAATAAAGATGACCTCACTAAAACATAGCTTACCACCTAAATTACTGATTTAGCCCAAGCTCCATAAACAAACTTTGTGGATTTTCGTTGTAATTACCAAACGGACCACAACGATTAAAACCTAAGTTTTCATATAAGCTAATTGACTCTGTTTGTTTAGGACCTGTTTCAAGACGAATAAGCGGTATTAGTTGCTCACCAGCTTGATGTAATAATATCTGCATAATTCGACGTGATAACCCTTTACCACGGTAGCTTGGTTTTACATATAAGCGGCGGATTTCACCATAAGGAGGGTTGCCTTCTTGCATAACGATTGCGCCGCATGCAACGATACCATCTTCATTTTTTAAGCCTATAGCATAAACATTAGGCTCAGCTAGCTCTTCAACACTTAAAGATTGAGCGGTAGCAACAGGGTATAGTGAGTTTATGAGTCGGTCTATATCAGAAAACACGCTTACTACTTCAGGATCATGTGGATTTAAATCGACTAACTGCATAAAGCTCCCATTTTTATATGTCTTTTTTGTTAACTATGTGAACAATAGTATCGGATATTTCCATTATCCTCTACTGTAGTTTTCAATAATGATTTTATAGGTACTGTTCGGACCGACATACTATCTCTAAGTTCAACTGTATGTAACCAAAAAAACGCCAAGTTGATAAAAACTAAAGTCTAAACTACACCACACCATTCAAGGTTAATGATTTATACCTATAGATTTTTTACCAGAGATCACTTCAGAGTTCGTAAAGCCTTTTTAAAGGGACAGTCATTTAAAACCAACAACTATTGTATTTTTAAAATCTGAAGGCAGTAATTTAAAAATATAAAGGTAAGTCAAAAAAATTACTTAACTTATTCTGTAATTATGTTTAGCGAGTGTGCTTCAGAGAGAATAGAGCTTTGACTTTAGCCTTCTAGGGCTAATTATTTCAAACAATTAAATTTAAAGCGTGAAGATAATAGCGATTTGAAATCACGTTAAAATAAACCTAGAAACTTAACTCGCTAATAAAGTTCGGCTATTTGTAATGTTACTTCGTCGCTTGCGAGCTGTTTTAATACAATAACTTTCAATAGCACCCACTCGACCTGCAGCTCCATGAAATAAGTTTTCAAACTGAGTTGTTAGCGTTAACCAGTTTTCAGCTTCGAAATTCAGTCTTTCAAGAATAGGAGGTAAA
>NZ_PNCZ01000002.1:0-35025 GCF_005887425.1 Pseudoalteromonas sp. S2721 | reverse complement strand
GCTGCCCGCCGTGTCAGTGGATGCGCATTATAGGGAGATGGATTTTTAACGCAAGCACTTTTTGTAGAAAACTAATAAAAACTTACCTTTCGCGCAAAAAACAAGCTAAAGGCAGTAAAAAACACAGTTTACTGTACAAAATACAGCCAACTTTTCTCGAGAGGATCTTAAGTATTATCGATAATAGGTAATACGCAAGTTTTTAAATAAAAAAAGCGCCACTATTTTTAATGGCGCTTTTATCAATCAACTCTTAATTAGTACAAGATACTATATAACTTACGACGGTACTTAGATGCCAAGGCATCGCCATCAGGTAAAGAAGCGATAATTTCTAGATAGGTTGGTTTTGCATCTGCGTAGTTAAGATCTTTTTTAAGTACATTAAATAACATCTCTAGTGCTTCTTCTTTACGACCCGCGCTATTAAGAGCATTACTTAGTTCTACTTTTATCTCTAAATCATTTGGGTATTTTTCAACTTTATCCTGCAGTGCTTTTATCTCTGGCGAATCAGTGGCAGCTAATGCTTGTTCACATTTTGCTTGAATATTTGTGAAATACGCATCACGTTCGTTTTCTGCAACCGAATCTAATAATGCTTGTGCATCTTCTAATTTATGAATTTGAATACAGATATCAGCTAAAACTAACTTTACACGTGTGTGATTTGGATCAAGTTCATAAGCCTGCTTTGCATAGTTAAAGGCATTATTTAGATCTTGATTAATTAACGCTTGCTTAGCTTGCTCTAATAATAACTCGTGTTGAGCTGGTAAATGTTTAGCTAGCGCATCGCGAATTTGCTGTTCTGTTTGAGCACCCGGTAACATATCGACAGGTGCTGAATCTTTTAACATCACAAGCGTTGGTAATGCTTGTAAACCAATTTGCTGCGCAAGTTGCCCTGCAAGAGCTTGCTCAACATCGCAATCTAATGTCGCTACTAATAAATGCTCACCATACTCATTTGCTATTTTCTCTAAAATTGCAGCTTGCTGATGGCACTCTGGGTTTTGTGCAGAGTAAAAAGTAAGTAGCACTAGCTTTTCAGCTGACGTTTCACCCAATGCTTGCTGCAAATTTTGTGGGGTAAGGTTTATCATATTATTCATTTGATTGATTGCACTATATAAGTATTTAGGTTTTTATATAGTGGCAAACATAACAATTACAAGCCCAACGGGTCGAGGTCATTATGAAATTATCTGCTATTTCTGCAGCTTTATTACTTCTTAGTCCATTCGCACAAGCAACAACGCTCGATTTAAACCTTCAAAAGACTATGCCTGAAATTGAAAAGCTCTATTTAGACTTACATCAATCTCCTGAGCTGTCTTACCATGAAAAAGAAACGGGCCAAAAGCTTGCAAAGCAATTAAAACAACTGGGCTTTACTGTTACAGATAATGTAGGTGGTTATGGCGTTGTTGGTATTTATGAAAACGGTGATGGCCCTACAGTAATGATCCGCACTGATACTGATGGACTACCAATTGTTGAGCAAACTGGAAAACCTTACGCTTCTAAAGTGACTGTAACAAATGATGCTGGTGCAACCGTTGGCGTAATGCATGGTTGTGGTCATGATATTCACATGAGTTCATTTATTGGCACAGCACAACAGTTAATGACACATAAAGATCAGTGGCAAGGTACGTTAATGATGGTCGCACAACCTGCAGAGGAAGTTGGCGGTGGTGCAAAAGCAATGCTTAAAGAAGGGCTTTTCACTAAGTACCCTACTCCAGATCATGTTATTGGTTTGCATGTAAGTGCAAGTGTTCCTGCTGGTAAAGTTAGCATGAAAACTGAATATACAATGGCAAGTGTTGACTCTGTTGATATTACAGTAAAGGGCAAAGGCGGTCACGGTGCCTACCCACACACAACGATAGACCCAGTTGTGATTGCTTCACGTATTGTATTGGCACTGCAAACTATTACTAGTCGCGAATTGTCACCACTCGAGCCGTCAGTGATCACCGTTGGCTCAATTCATGGAGGCTCTAAACACAATGTCATTTCAGATGAAGTAAAACTACAACTTACATTGCGTAGCTATAACCCTGAAGTTCGTTTACAACAAATCGCGGCAATTAAACGAATTACTAAAGGCATCGCATTAAGTGCTGGGCTTGACGAAAGCTTAGCACCAGAAGTCTATGTGCATGAAGATGAGTCAATTCCTTCAACTTATAACAATCCTGCACAAACCAATGTAGTGCGTTCAGCAATTGCTAACGCTATTGGTGAAGACAATGTACTTGAAACTGAAGCTGTAATGGCCGGTGAAGACTTTGGCCTTTATGGCCGTACAGAACAAAATGTGCCGATTACTTTGTTTTGGTTAGGCGGTGTTGAACCGAGTCAATATGACTCAGCAATGCAATCTGGCGCAACATTACCTTCTTTACACTCAAGTAAGTTTGCACCTGATTACAAAAAAGCACTTCCAACTGGAATTACAGCAATGAGTAACGCCGCGGTTGCCCTATTCAACAAAAAGTAGTTTAGGCTGACTTGGCTCTGGGCTTAGCCTTCCTTTTAAAACGTCGCTTTTGCGGCGTTTTTGGTAACTGGGCAAAGACTTGGCTATCGCATTGCTTGGCTTGCTCAACTAAAGCATGTAACTCTTCCAACAATGGTGTTAAAAATTGCTGATAACTCATATGCTGTTCAGCGATATTACCTAACGATGCTTCCCACTTAGCTGTTAAGTCAGGGCTAGCAAGCTGTTCTGGTAATGTACTTATGAGTGCTTTACCTGTTGCGGTAGCCAGAATGTTTTTACCCTGACGTTCTAAAAAACGGCGTTTAAATAAAAGCTCAAGAATACCGGCTCGCGTAGCTTCAGTACCAAGACCATCTGTTTCCTTAAGTATCTTTTTAATTTCTGGGTCTTTCACATACCGACTGATGCCTGTCATGGCACTTAATAAGGTCGCATCAGTAAAATGCGCTGGCGGTGTCGTCATTTTGTCTACTACTTCACCTTGATTGCAATGCAGCTGTTGACCTTTTTCAAGTGGTGGTAAGGTTTGCTCATCTTTTAACTCTGTTTTGCCCATTAATATTTTAAAGCCTAAGCTAACATCTTGCTTAGCTGCTGCTTTAAAAAGCCCACCCGCAATTTCAACCGTTATTTTGGTTTCGTTAAATAGATAGTCTGGATAAAATTGGATTAAATAATGACGACAGATCAAGCGATAGATTTTTTGTTCATCACTATTCAAGGACGCTGAGCGAAGTTGTTTTTCGGTAGGAACAATAGCGTGGTGAGCTGCCACTTTGCTGTCATTAAAACATTTACTCCGCTTACTGCTATCAGCTTGCTTACAAGCTTCAATTGCTTGACCTTCATTATTAGCGATGGCGGCAATAATACTCGCGGCATCTTTATGATGATCTTTTGGTAAATAGCGATTATCTGAACGAGGGTACGTAATTAACTTATGACGCTCATACAAGTTTTGGCAGGTATCTAGCACTTTTTGTGCAGGCATTGAAAACGCCTTTGCCGCATCAATCTGTAAAGCGGATAAATTATAAGGTAGCGGTGCCTGTTGTTTTTTTTGCTTTTGCTCAAGCTCAACCACTTTAGCTGGTTGATTAGTTATACGTGACACAACATTTTCAGCAAGCCCCCTATGCAATACTCGCCCTTCTTCATCTTGATAAGGTTCACATGCTTTACTTGGTTGCCACTTTGCAGCAAATGTTTGCTGATGCTGAGTTTCAAGGTGAGCTAATACTTCATAAAAAGGTTTCGCTACAAAGTGAGTGATTTCATTATCACGATTAACGACTAAACCTAAAATAGGCGTTTGAACACGCCCAACAGATAGCACATTGCCAAATCCAGCTTTTTGCCCAGCAAGCGTATAGGCTCGAGTTAAATTCATGCCAAATAACCAATCGGCACGTGATCGAGCTAAGGCAGACACACTCAAAGGAATAAAATCGCGGTTCGATTTCAAATTATTTAGTGCTTTTTTAACTGCACTTAAGTTTAAGTCGCTGATCAAGAGTCGTTGAATTTGCTGTTTTTTGGCTTGGCTAAGTTTAACCTGTTCGATCACTTCATCAACCAATAGCTGGCCTTCCCTATCAGGGTCGCCAGCATGAATTATTGTACTTGCCTGCTTAATGAGCTTTTTTAGTACAGTAAGTTGTTTGCGTGTTTTTGCTTTAGGTTTTAATTGCCATTGTTCTGGCACGATAGGTAAATGCTCAAATCGCCATTTTTTAAAACTTGCATCGTAATCATCGGGCTCTGCTTGCTCAAGTAAATGACCAATACACCAAGAGACACTATCTCCATTACCAAGCTCTATATAACCATCATGTTTTTTTTGTGGTTTTGGTAGAGCATCTGCAATGGCTCGTGCCAAAGATGGTTTTTCGGCAATGTAAAGTTTCATAACGCAACACTAAATACTGTTTTTATAAACAGTAGTCTAGCACAGGATTTTTAACGAAGAAACGCCTTAAGCTTGCTGGCTTCGTCGAGTAAAAAGATAGATAAGTGGTAGGTAACATACGACCACAGTACCAATATTGATTAGCGGTAGCAGGGTCTTATACATGTAAGTGCTGTAAGACAAATCCCAAAGGTGGCGGTCAACTAAACGGAACAGTTGCAAAATAGGCGCCATTATCACAACCAACTGCCCTAAAACACTTTGCCATAAGTAGACTTTATCTTTAATACCTAAGTAAGCAATGATTGCCATCCAAGCAATATCATTAAAAGCCCAAACGACATAGCGCCAAATATAAATGTCATCAAATTCACGTAAGCCGCTATGAATTAAGGTACCGTATAAAAAGAAACATGCAGTTATTACGGTAAAGTGGAATGCCTGCCAATCTTTGCGGAGGTAGAAAACGAAAATAGCAGGGCTCAGAATGAACACCCAGCTATTATTCAAAATTGAGATGGTATATACAAACCAATCAGGCAAAATTAACTAACCTTAATCTGTTTTACCATCATCGTCGCCACTACCATTACCAGGCATGTAGCTATATTTATCAACTTTTTTCATTTTTATTCTCTATTACATTTGTTAATGAGGCTTAACTTTAATTGATTTACTTCCTTACATCAATAGGTTCAGATTCGTGTGCTTTACCTTGCATAATAGAGATTTCAACACGGCGATTTCGCTTGCGATCTTCGTCGGTTACATTCGGTACTAGAGGCCTCGTTTCTGCGTGGCCGACTACCATCATACGGGACTTATCAAACCCTGGCGCTTTTTCCATTTCACTGGCAACTGCCACCGCACGTTTTGATGATAAATCCCAATTATTAGTATAAAGCTCATTCGATACTTGGAAGTCATCAGTGTGACCTGACACGGTTATTTCACCCGGCACATCTTTTAACAGCGTAGCAATATCACGAATAATAGGTTTAAATTTTGGCTGTAAAAAAGCACTACCCGATGGGAATGAACCATTCTCACGAATGCGAATAATAATTTGCTGGCCTAATGACTCGAGCTCAATCGCACCATCCATAATTTGCTGTTCTAGTTGCTGAGCAATTTTCTTCACAAGTTCATTTGTTTGTTCTTGATCAGCCGCAGAAATTGACTGTTCTAAAGCTTGTTGCTGAGCCGTACTTTGCGATTCACCACCACGTTTATTACCGCGCTGTTCTTGTCGACCACCGGCGGAGCTTTCGTCGCCAGCCTGAAACTCAAGCATTTGTTGTGTCATCTCAACGGTTTGTTGCTGAATCGTTTCAATAGGAGTAGGTTCAGGTTTACCCGGAGTGAACTCCATGGCAATGACCGAGGTTCCCTTTGGAATATCTTTTACTTCAATTTTATTTTGTACACCAAAAGCAAACTTCATGGAGCCGGCAATTTGCTTAAACTTCAGTACGTCCATTTCTGAGAAAGCAAGCAAGAGTACAAAGAAGCACATTAATAATGACATTAAATCTGCGAAGGTTCCCATCCATGCAGGCAAGCCTGGTGGAGGACATTTGCACTCTTCATCTGACATGCTCTACTCCTCGGTATCAACTTTACGTTTTGATTCGGCTAAGTAGTTTTTCAAAATACCCTCAATTACTTTCGGGTTCTGACCGTCTTGAATACCTAGCACCGCGTCAAGAATTAAGCGTTGATTAAGGGCTTCTTCGTCTTTACGCAGTTCTAGTTTTACCTGAATTGGAATAGCGACAACGTTTGCTAAGAAAGCACCATAGAGAGTTGTTAAAAGGGCAACTGCCATTGCTGGGCCGATTGCCTTTGGGTCATCCATGTTTGATAACATAGCAACCAGACCGATTAGCGTACCGATCATACCCATTGCAGGAGCAATATCGGCAAGTGATTTGAATAAACCAGCACCGAGTTCATGACGGTTAGCAGTAAGAGAAATATCTTTTTGCAGCGTGGCGCGAACGACATCAGCATCATGACCATCCACTAACATATCGACCCCTTTACGCATAAAACCGTTGGGGATTTCAGCTTCTTCTAATGCTAAGAAGCCACCTTTACGTGCAGAATCAGCTAATTCTACTGCTTTTTCAATTAATTCTTCCGGAGATTCGATTTTGAACATAAAAGCTTTTGCTGCCACTTTACCTATGCCCAAAAATTGCCCCATGGTGAAATTTGATAATACAATAAAAATCGAACCACCAAATACAATGACCACCGAAGGCGTGTTGTAAAACATTGCAACTTGGCCATCACTACTTAACACCATCGACATAGCAATTAAGCCTATGGCACCAAGAATACCTATTATGGTTGCTAAATCCACATACCCCTCCAGAGGAACAATTACACGATACACTCAAGTATCAAATTTTTATTATTAACTGCTTATCGGCAAGCAGTTGAAATACTTAAATCATTAAATGAATTAATTTTATTTTAATGTAAGATTTTTAAGCTACAAGTTTAAGCTGTATTTAAAATCGTAAAAATAGCATACTAAAAATGAATTATGCGTAAAAAAACACATCATTCTTTGACCTAGTTTAGCATTCCCCCTAAAATTGGCCTCACTTTCTAACAGCTATCGAGGCCACAATGGCAACAAAGAAACCAGAAAACTTAAGCTTTGAAGAAGCACTGGATGAATTATCTCAAATTGTTGCACAAATGGAGCAAGGTGAATTGTCACTGGAACAATCACTAAAACAATTTGAACGCGGCATTGCGCTAGCAAACGCTTCGTCTGGTAAGTTACAACAAGCCGAACAAAAAGTTGCCATTTTAATGGGTAACGATAGCCAAGCGCCTCTTAGCAATTTTGATTCAAACTTGGACTAATTAAGTGCAATTAAAAGAACAATTACAACGCGCTCGTGAAGACGTTGAAGCACATTTAAATCGCTATTTTGAACAGCCACTTAATACCGAAAAAAACATCAAAGAAGCCACCCACTACGGTGTTCTAAATGGTGGTAAACGCTTACGTCCTTACCTTGTATATGCAACGGGCCGGATGATGGGCGCGGACAAGGCCGATCTTGATATTCTTGCCGCCGCTATTGAGTGTATTCATAGCTATTCTTTAGTTCATGATGACTTACCAGCAATGGATGATGATGACTTAAGACGTGGCCGCCCTACCTGTCATATTGTCTATGGCGAAGCACAAGCCATACTCGCAGGTGATGCCTTACAAACACTGGCATTTGATTTAATCGCTAACCATCAATTTGCTGTTTCTGCGAGCCAGCAAGTAAAAATGATTGCCTCATTAAGCAAAGCCTCAGGTATTGAAGGTATGGTAGGTGGGCAAGCACTGGATATTGAAGCGACCGATAAAGAAATTACAGTTGCTCAGCTAGAGCGCATTCATCAGCTAAAAACGGGTGCCTTGCTTAATTGTGCAATTACACTCGGTGCATTGAGTGCAAAAAGCTGTGATGAACATACACTCGCGCAATTAAACCTATTCGGTCAAGCAATTGGGCTGGCCTTTCAGGTACAAGACGATATCCTTGATGTAGAAGCTGATACTGAAACATTAGGTAAGCCACAGGGTTCCGATGTTGCTGCAAACAAAGCAACCTACCCTGCTTTATTAGGGATGGCAGGCGCAAAGCAAAAAGCACAAGATTTGCTGGCTCAAGCCCATCAAGCTCTTGAGGCTATTGATTACGACACCAGCGAATTGGCGAGTCTTGCAAGCTATATTGTTGAACGCAATTATTAATACCTAAAAAGAAAGACAAAATAACTAAAAAATCGGAGCGGCAATGGGCTATAATGCACTCTGGTTAGCGAAGGATGTATAAAAAATCATGACACTTGATAGTAGCAAGTATCCATTATTAAGTTTGGTTGACGAACCAGCACAACTGCGTGATTTAGCGCAAGACAAGTTACCTGCGTTTAGTAAAGAGTTACGCGAATACCTACTTAACTCAGTTTCGCAAAGTAGTGGTCATCTAGCATCAGGTTTAGGCACTGTTGAGTTAACAGTTGCACTGCATTATGTTTATAACACTCCTGAAGATCGTTTAGTTTGGGATGTGGGTCATCAAGCATACCCGCATAAAATCTTAACGGGTCGTCGTGACCAAATGCATACTATTCGTCAAAAAGACGGTTTACACCCATTCCCATTCCGTGAAGAAAGCCCATACGATACTTTCAGTGTTGGTCATTCGAGCACCTCAATTTCAGCAGCCTTAGGTATGGCCATTGCTGCAGAAAAAGAAGGTAAAGATCGTAAAACTGTTGCTGTTATTGGCGATGGTGCGATCACTGCTGGTATGGCATTTGAAGCAATGAATCACATGGGTGATGTTAATCCTAACGTGTTAATTATCTTAAACGATAATGAAATGTCGATTTCAGAAAACGTGGGGGCACTCAATAACCACTTTGCCCGAATTTTATCTGGTAGCTTCTACACCAATATTCGTGAAGGCAGTAAAAAGCTCCTTTCTGGTTTACCGCCTGTGAAAGAACTTGCTAGCCGCATGGAAGAGCACCTAAAAGGAATGGTCATTCCGGGTACGTTCTTTGAAGAGTTAGGCCTAAATTACATCGGCCCAATCGATGGTCATGATGTAAATATGTTGGTTGATACCTTACGTAATATGCGTAACCTTAAAGGCCCACAGTTACTACATATTAAAACGCAAAAAGGTAAAGGTTATAAGCCTGCTGAAGCGGATCCAATTGGCTACCACGGCGTACCAAAATTTGATCCGAGCATGTCGAAATTACCAAAATCAAAACCGGGTGCTGCCACATTCTCAAATGTGTTTGGTGACTGGTTATGCGATATGGCAGCCCAAGACGACAAGCTAATGGCAATTACCCCTGCGATGCGTGAAGGTTCAGGCATGGTGCGTTTTTCAAAAGAGTATCCTGCGCAATACTTTGATGTGGCGATTGCTGAACAACATGCTGTAACGCTTGCAGCAGGCCTCGCTTGTGAAGGGTTGAAGCCTGTTGTTGCTATTTATTCAAGCTTTTTACAACGCGCTTACGATCAACTTATCCACGATGTAGCATTACAAAACTTACCTGTTTTATTCGCTATTGACCGTGCAGGTATTGTTGGTGCTGATGGTGAAACTCACCAAGGCGCCTATGACTTAAGTTTTATGCGCTGTATTCCTAATATGATTATTATGGCGCCAAGCGACACTAACGAGTGCCGCCAAATGCTTTACACTGGCTACCAATGCAATCAACCTGTTGCTGTTCGTTACCCACGTGGTAGTGCCGGCAATTGTGATGTTGAATCAACAATGAGTGCGATTGAAATCGGTAAAGCGCGTAGTATCAAACAAGGTAGTAAAGTGGCCATCTTGTCGTTCGGTACGCTGTTAGAGAGCGCCAAAGTAGCCGCAGATGAGCTAAATGCAACAGTGATTGATATGCGCTTTATCAAACCTCTTGATACTGAAGCTATTAATGAGTTACTTAGCAGCCATGATGTCATTGTTACTTTAGAAGACAATGCCATTGCAGGCGGTGCGGGTTCTGCTGTGAATGAATATTTGGCTGCAATCAAAGCCGATGTGACTATCTTAAATTTAGGTATTCCAGATGAGTTCATTAAGCATGGCACACAAGATGAAATGCACGCTGAGATGGGCCTAGATGCCAATGGCATCTTAACTCGCATTAAAGAGTTCATGGCTTAAAAACTATACGCAATTCATTAAAAAGGAGCCTCATGGCTCCTTTTTTATTATTTAAAAACATACACATAAAAAATAACTTACCTATTTTCTATTTTCTTGCATCCAATATCTTTAGCTAGCCGTTTATTCATTGAGGTTAACTCGTGAGCACGTATTTTGTCGTTAAACAATACAGGTTGTTTGTTCACATTTGATGGAATATTTAAAAGGTATAGACAAATGAATACGATTAAAAGTAAAGCTATTAAAGATCAACAACTCGCTAATTCAAAACTATCTAAGGTCATGTTTTCTGCCATTGCTCTTGCTGTGATGCTGGGTATTACAGGGTGTGATGGAGATGATGGTAAAGATGGTGCTATGGGAGCTCAAGGTGCAGCAGGGCAAGACGGTACTAATGGTGTCGATGGCCAAAATGGCGCTGACGGTCAAAATGGCGCTGATGGTATGAATGGCAACGATGGCGCTCCTGGCTTTGCATCAGCAACATTTATATTAGCGAACAATGGCTCTGATAATGCGGGCACTATCAACCTCATTGATCAAAATGCCGCTAAACTCACAACATTTAATACTGGTGCTAATGAAGGTGTTGTTTTCGATAGCTTAGGTAATTTAGTGCAAGCTGCTGATTCTGGAAATGGAGCACTGAGTACCGTATGCCAAGTGTTAAACCGTGCAGATGGCATGTACACCAATAATATTGATCGTACGTTAACTGGCACAAACACCACACTTGTAAATCCGAAGGGCATACATATCTCTAATAAATATGGTCTTGTTTTTATTGCTGATTTTAATGCTATGCAAGTAACTGTATTTGGTAAAGAAGCTGCAGGCGATGTAGCACCATTAGCAACAACGGTAACTGATGCAACACCATGGGATCTTACGTACGATGAAAATAATGATCGTCTTTACGTCGCACTAACTAATGGTGATGTTGCTGTTTACGACAGTTATGTAATGGGTGGTTTTGCTGCAACACCAACTCGAACCATTACACCAAGTGATGAAACTGGTACAAAAATCTCAGTCAATATTCATGGTATTGCTTTAGATATGACTAGTAACAAGCTTGTGCTGTCTGATGTAGGTAGTGCATCTGATGCAACAGATGGTGCACTCTTTGTAATTTCAAATGCTGCTCAAGCAGATGGTATGGTAGCGGTTGACCGTCATATAGCAGGCCCAATGTCTATGCTCGGTAACCCTGTGGATATAAGTCTTACTGGCAGCGACTTGCGTGTGGCTGAAAAATCAAATGATGCAGTTTTAGTATTTAGTAATATATTTGCAGGCGAAAGTGGTGATGTATCACCAGATCTCATCACGCCAACAACAAAACCTGAATCAATAACAGAAACCGTTATGCATAATAATATGCAAGATAGCTCTGATAGTATTATGGTTAACATGCCCCTGCTCGGTGTAGCTGTTAGTAGTAATCCAGGAACAGTAGGTCCGACAACAGGTCAAATTAGTCGTTTAAACGCACCTTTAACAGCCGAACTGGCAACGTATAATGCAAATCAAACAATTGAAAGTGTGGCATTTGATAAGTCTGGCACCAGCTATGCAACATTTGATGATGCAGTTACATCGATGGGTGGTATCGTTATTTCAAACAAGGTTGCAACACAGCGTAACGGCGAGAGTTACGCAACCAACCAAGATAGAACAATCATGGGAGCAAGTACTGGTATTATCTCACCAAAAGGTATTGATATAGCTTCAGATACAGGCATGATTTTTGTTGCTGAATTTAATGCAACAACGCCTGGTGTTCTCATTTTCTCTAGCTGCGCAACAGGTGATGTAAGCCCATTAATGACCCTAACACCCAGTGCTAGTGCACGCCCTTGGGATGTAGACTATGATCCATCAACTGACAGAGCATTTGTTGCACTTACCAATGGCACTATTGCTGTTTTTGATGAAGTGAAAAGCAAGTGGATGTCAGGTATGACAACCATTACAGGTGAAGATCGTTTAATTACCCCTGCATCGGGCGGCACTGCATTTGCTGCACCAACCAATATTCATGGTATTGATTACGACCCATTAAGTGACTCACTAATAGTGTCTGATGTTGGTTCTGCAGCCGATGCCACCGACGGGAAAATTTATGTGATTAATAGTGCCGCTATGGCCAGTGGTTTAACCAATGTAAGTGTAAATATCGCAGGTCCTGCAAGCCAATTAGGTAACCCTGTCGATATTATGTATACGGGTAATGATTTATATGTTGCCGAAAAATCAAACGGCCTAGTTATGCGCTTTGATAATATTTTAAATAGCCCTAGCGGTGACATTGCAGCAACGGTGAGCTACTCCTTTACCGCCCCAGAGTCTGTGGCTGTTTTACCAGCTTGGCTTAATCACTAACCATCAAAAGGTGTTTAGGTAACGAACGCCTCTGTTGGCCTCCAATGCCTTATCTAGCCCTAGGTAAGGCATTTTTTATATCTGCTCACTTAGTTTAGAGAGTATTAACGCATCCAAATTTTAATATCGGCTAAGCCATTGGCTTGCAGTGCGCTGAGCTGCTGATCAACATTGTTGCTTTGCTCGAACTCAAAGGCATCTAATTGCTCATCAAAGGTAATGTTTGCTACACCATCGCCACCGCGCTTTTTAACTTGATGCAGTGCGATATCGGCAAGGTTAACTGAGGTTTCCCAACCAATAACTTGGCCACCCAGTAAAGGTAACGGATAAAAAGACCAACCAATCGACGCAGTGATAGTGGTCGACTGCCCATTCGGTAATCTAAATGGGTTTGCTGCAATTGCTTCACATAAATCGGCCACATAATTGTCTATTGCTGTGCGTTTGAAATCACGTAGTAAGAGTAAAAACTCATCACCACTCCAACGGGCAACATAGTCAGAACCTTGAGTACGGCTATTCAACAAAGTCGCCATTTGCTGTAAACAGCTATCGCCTGCAAGTGGGCCATACGCATCATTAATACGGCTGAAGTTATCAAAGTTTATTATTAATAGCACTAGCGACTTACCCTGCGCTTGCAATGACTGTGAGTTACGCTGGAAGTGTTCGATATCTTTAGGGAGCTGATCAAACAAGAAGCGACGGCTACGTAAGCCCGTAAGCTCATCTGAGTGACTAACTAGCTTAAGCTGTGAGTTCACTTGGTTAAGCTTATCGTTAGCTTCTCGAAGCTCTACGGTACGTTCTGTTACTAAGCTTTCAAGCGCTAATTGCTTACGTTTCTCTTGCGCTCTAAATACCCAAAACACGAGGTAGAACAGTAAAATAAAGCTGCTGGTGATCAAAAGTCTAAAATAAATAGTCTCATCAAAACGACGCGGCACTACAAAGCTGTACTCGGTACGACGTGCTTTTTGCCAATCTTCACCACGGCGCTTTGCTTCAAGTTGGAACAAAAACGACCCCGGCGGTAAATTGGTGTAGATTGCCTCACGACGAGTATTGGCATAACGCCAGTCACTGTCTAAGCCACTTAAACGGTAACGGAACTCGATACTTGAAGGGGCATAATAATCAATCGCGGTATATTTTAACGTTACATCGCGTTCATCAATTTGTAGCTCAGGCTTATTACCTAAAGTTGCGGTACTTAAATGACGAAGCGGCGTGATCAAGCTTTCAATGCGAGGCTTAAGTGCTTGTACACCAAACAGCTCAACGCTCTTTGGTATTTCTACCACACCTTGCAGACTTGGGTACCAAATAGAGTTGCCTGTGTCTGCTACAGCATCATGGCCAAGGCCAGCACAACATTGACTGGCTTTACCATCAAGTTGACGGTCAAACGATGAGATCACTTGTTCTACTTTTAAACTTTCGATATCAGTACCAAACTGCTCTACAGGCATACGGTATACGCCTTTCATAGTACTGACCCAAATACGTTTTAATTGCTTGTCGTAAACTAGACTGAAAATAGAGCCATACGGTAGACCATCGGTGGCATCTAACTGACGCCACTGCCCTTTGGTACTGCGATAAAATAAGCCATCGTTAAGTGAACCAATTAATATTCCCACTCCTTCGATATTCAAAATACTGGTGACGTAAGCACTTTCTAAACTAGTTTGGTCGCCAATTTTTTCAATCCCGCGGTCGGTAAAGTAATAAGCTCCTTTACTGGTACCTATTAAGCCAAAATTTTGCTCATCATGAACATAAGTAATAAATTTGCTGCTTAAGAAGGCATTGTATGCAAAAGGTGTTAAACCACCATAACTTAAGCGGTACATACCGCGGCCAGTACCGAGCCAAAATCCACCTTTGCTAGAACGGCTAATTGCAAATACTGGGTTATCGCGCAGCGCTCGCCCAGGCACCGTATACAGGTTTTGGTTTTCGTAATAAAACACACCGCGGCCTGTTGCGATGTACAAACGATCTCCATCAAATTGTAAGTCGTGCACTGCTGCTCGACCAAACTGATTACTCGGAATTTGATTTACAAAATTCTTGTTGTAGTCGAAGTAGCCAACACCGCTACGGTTAGCCACCCATAATTTGCCATCAGGCGCTTGGCTAATCGCCATCACCGCTTCGGTCATATTTGAGATAGCTGAGTGACGTTCAATACGCCCTTCGTGAGCAAGCCATAAGCCTTCACTGAAGCTTGCCAGCCAAATGTTATTTTGATTGTCACGGAAAATATCGGCAAACCAAATGCTTTGATCGAGCTGGCTAGGTTCAACCCATTGCCAATCTCCTGAATTATTACGGAATAATAAGCGTCCATAAGTAGAGATCCATAGCGCGCCATCGGAGTCGCTCATAAACTTATAAACGGCAGAGTTACTGGCATTTGGCAGTGGGAATGGACGCAGCTCGTCATCTAAATCAAGAAAGTAGGCACCAAGCTCTGATGCAAGATACAAGTTACCTTCAAGCCACGCCATATCATGAATAATGGTTTGTGCTAAACGCTCAGGTAATGAAACCTTGGCAGTAAGCTCTAATCGTAATTTAGCAAAATCAGAAGAGGTATTAGTTAAACGCAATAAATGACGCTCATTGACCAGCCAAATGCCTTCTGGCGACAACGCCATTTGGCTCACTGAACCCACAATTTGCGTAATAGCAGTGGCATTAGATACAGGTACAATTAACGCGGAGTTTTGATTGAGTGTGACTTGATTTCGAGCAACATAATAAAGGCCATTCGCTGCAATCCAAATACTGCCTTTGGAATCTTCGAGAATATCGCGAACCGGACCTTTAACGTTAAAGGTTTGCGACATCATAGTTTTAGGATCAAGTGTTACCAAGCCATTTTTGGTACCAACCCAAAGTAACCCTGTGCTATCAACTAAGAGCTTATTAATACCATTACTTGGCAGGAAATCGCTGTTTTGCGTATTAAAGTTAGTGAAGGTATTACCATCAAAGCGGCTTAAGCCAAACTGAGTACCCAGCCACATATAGCCTTGCTCATCTTGAGCAATACTTTTTAATGATTGCGATGGCAAGCCATTTTGGATGTTCCACTGTTTGACGACATAGTCAGTAATAGATGCAAACGCAGGCATGCTGCAAAGCATCAACAAACAGACAACTAGAAATCGCATCATATACTTGCCACCAAGTAACACTTAACTCATCGTTTAAAAAGGCAAATAGCCTGCTTTAAACAAGGCTTGAACACAAATTAATGAAAAAACACCTGCTAAAATATCATCAGCCATGATGCCCAAGCCCCCGTGTAAACGTCTATCTAAAATTCTGATAGGACCTGGTTTAGCGATATCAAAAAAGCGGAACAATAAAAAACCAACCAACAGTGACTGCCAACTCAGTGCAGCACCAATCATGGTGATATAATAACCAGCAACTTCATCCCAAACAATGGCTGGATGATCATGCACACCTAAGTCATCTGCTGTTTTACCACATGCCCAAATACCAAACACGCTGATCACGACAGCAAATACAATTTGTAACCAAAGCGGAAAATACATTGTGGTGAAAATAAATGGCAAGGCAGCAAAGGTACCAAAGGTGCCTGGCGCTTTAGGGGCAAGGCCTAAGCCAAAACCCAGACCAAAAAATTGGTGTGGGCGTTTTAAATTGAATAAACGGTTACTGCTCAAACCGGCTCCTTTGTAAAGTGCTGAAAGCCTTTTCCTTGGTAGTTAAACTTTTCGCCGTCAAGCAATAGCTCAATCTCACCTTCGCCACTTTTAATTTGACCTACACAGCTTGCTTCTACACCATATTGGCGCAGTTTCATATCAACCATGCTTTTATTGCTTTCTGGCACAGTAAACAGCAACTCATAGTCGTCACCGTAATTTAAGATATAGTCAAATTGCTCAGCACGTGGAATCGACGAATTTAATGCATCAGAAACAGGCACTTTATCAACATTGATCACCGCACTAACTTGCGATAGCGCTAAAATATGGCCTAAATCAGCTAATAAGCCATCGGAGATATCAATTGCTGAAGAGGCTGCGCCTCGCAAAACTTGCCCCGCTGCTACACGTGGCGTCGGATAATCAAAGCGATTATTTAAATAGCTTAAATGTTCAGGGGCGATATCGAGGCCTTGTTTACGAGCCTCAATGGCTACACCAGCATCACCTAATGGACCAGTTACATAAATCCAATCGCCCACTTTTGCACCGCTACGGCGCAGTGCTTTGCCTTCAGGCACGATGCCTTTAGCACAAATCGTAATAGTTAAAGGACCTTGAGTGGTATCACCACCAATGATTTGCACATTGAAGTACTCTGCAATTTCATGCATGCCTTCAGTGAACTCTTCAAGCCACTCTATATTTGCTTCAGGCAAAGTTAGGCCTACCGAAATCCACGTAGGTTCAGCGCCCATTGCCGCAAGATCACTTAAATTAACAGCCAAAGCTCGATGCCCAAGAGCACGCGCAGAGATGTCATCAAAAAAGTGTACGCCCGCAACTAAGGTATCTGTTGTTACCGCTAATTGACAGTTTTCAGGCACAGTTACTAAGGCACAATCGTCACCAATACCTAGGTTCACATCACGGCGAATAATGCCACGGCCCTTAAAGTAACGATTGATTAATTCAAATTCCTTCATACACAAAAAAGCCGGCCCAAGCCGGCTCTCCTTTACGGGGTTACTTACTTACGCAGTTCTTTCACTGCTTTATCAAGTACACCGTTGACAAATTTATGGCTGTCTTCAGCACCAAACATCTTAGCCAACTCAATGCCTTCATTGATTGCCACTTTGTAAGGTACGTCTTCACGGAATTTCAGCTCATAGCCAGACAGACGTAAAATTGCTTTTTCGACCATGTCTAACTCATCAGCTGGGCGTGCTAAATGTGGTGCAACGATTTCATCTAATTGCTTACAGTTAACAACAACACCGCGTGCTAGGTCTTTGAAATATTCGACGTCGATCTTAGTCACATCATTTTCAATTAACATTTGCTGTTCAATATCAGCAATTGGGTTGCCGCTTAACTGCCAAGAGTATACGGCTTGAAGTGCTAAGATACGTGCTTTACGTCTTGCTGCTGGTTTCACAGAGATTCCTTAAACTTAAATTTTGTCTAACACATTAACCATTTCAAGCGCACCTAAAGCAGCTTCGCCGCCTTTATTACCCATTTTGGTACCTGCGCGCTCAATTGCTTGCTCAATGCTTTCAGTGGTTAATACGCCAAATGCAACCGGGATATCGTACTCAAGAGATACTTGTGCAAGACCTTTGTTTGATTCGCCAGCGACTAAATCAAAGTGTGGCGTACCACCTCTGATCACGACACCTAGAGCGATGATTGCATCGTGTTCTTTCTTTGCTGCAACGCGTTTCGCTGCTAAAGGTAATTCAACGGCACCTGGTACGTAAACAACAGTAATGTCGTCTTCAGAAACACCACCAGTGCGCTTAAGCTCATCAACAGCACCTGCTAATAGGCTGCTACCAATAAAGTCATTAAAGCGAGAAATGACAATGGCAAATTTTTTGCCCGGTGCGTATTTGTTACCTTCAATAATTTTCATTTAATAACCCTAAAAAATAAGTTTAAGCGGTTGCGATTGCGCAAAAATTACGGCGCATAATACCACAAAAATATAAAAGTAGCCTAGTAAATCTATTTTCCCAAATTAAGAGCGAGGCTCAACATAGTCAACCACTTCTAAGTGGAAACCAGATAGCGCGTGGTACTTCTTAGGACGGCTCATTAAGCGCATCTTTTCAATACCTAAATCAGCCAAAATTTGCGAACCAACACCCACAGTACGCGAGGTACCTTGGAATTTACGATGACTGACATTTTCGCCCGCATCTTCAGCGGCAAAGGCTTTAACGGTTGCTTCTAAATCTTCAGTTGATTCTTGTTTACCTAAAATAACCAGCACGCCGTTATGCTCAGCGATATAAGCCATAGCATCTGATAAGCCCCAGCTACGATCAGCACTTCTATCTGATAATAGAATATCGTTAAAGGTGCTTTGTAAGTGAACTCGTACTAACGTTGGCTCATCTTTCGATACTTCACCTTTTTGTAAAACATAGTGAAGCTGACCATCAATTGTGTCTTTGTAGGTCACTAAATCAAACTCACCATGATCCGTTGGTAGTTTACATTTAGCAACACGCTCAATGGTGGTTTCGTTTAGGTTTCGGTATTCGATTAAATCTGCAATAGTGCCAATCTTTAAGTCATGCTCTTTAGCAAATACTTCAAGATCTGGGCGACGGGCCATAGTGCCATCTGCATTTAGAATTTCAACAATCACAGATGAAGGTTCAAGACCTGCTAAACGTGCTAAATCACAACCCGCTTCAGTATGACCAGCACGTGTTAACACGCCACCAGGCTGCGCCATAATTGGGAAAATATGCCCTGGCTGTACGATATCGCTCGGTACGGCACCTTTAGCGATTGCGGCTTGTACGGTACGTGCGCGGTCGGCTGCTGAAATACCTGTAGTTACGCCTTTCGCCGCTTCAATCGACATAGTGAAGTTAGTTGAAAAAGCTGCACCATTATTTTTAACCATCAGTGGTAATTCTAACTGCTGACAACGCTCTTGTGTCATTGTTAAACAAATTAAACCACGGCCGTGTGTTGCCATAAAGTTGATGGCATCAGCACTGATATGTTCTGCCGCGATAATTAAATCGCCTTCATTTTCTCGGTCTTCATCGTCCATTAAAATAACCATTTTACCGGCTTTAATGTCATCGATAATTTCTTGCGCGCTGTGTAAATTCATAATGTGCCCATGAGAGTATGATTAATAGTGACGTATCTTTGCTTACTTAATAAAGCCAGCTTGTGCGAGCAAGCTCATTGATATGTCTGAACGGGAAGGTTGTTCAGCCCCTTTAATTAGGCGCTCTAAATAGCGAGCAATCTGGTCAACTTCTAAGTTCACCTGAGTACCCACCTGAAATTCTGCAATCGTTGTTTGCTCAGCAGTATGCGGAACAATCGTTAGCTTAAAGCGATTTTGTTCAACCTCGTTGACGGTTAGGCTAATGCCATCAATACACACCGAGCCTTTGTACGGAATGTACTTCATTAAATCATTGTCAGTACTTAACCAATACTCAGTTGCACGAGCATTAGGACTAATACTTTCGACAGTCGCAATACCATCAACATGGCCTGACACTAAGTGCCCACCTAGGCGAGAAACCGGTTGCATAGCTTTTTCGAGGTTAACTGTTTGCCCTTTTTTATAATGTGCAAACCCAGTTAAGCTAATTGTTTCGTTTGATAAGTCAGCACTAAAACCATCGCTATGTTTAGCGACAACCGTTAAACACACACCATTGGTGGCAATACTGTCACCGAGCTTGACGTCTTCCATATCCAAATTAGCGCTTTGAATACGAATAGCTAGATCACCTTGTTTTTGTGATAGTTCAACGATTTTACCTGTTGCTTCAATAATTCCAGTAAACATAGTGCTACTCTTTATTTTCAATTTTTGTGGCTTGCTTTGCTTTTGTCGCTGTTAAGCGAATATCGTCGCCAATCATCACTGTATCAGTAAAGGTCAGTTCAGTGATATCACTCATCATGGTGACTTCTGCAAAGTTTAGTAAGCTTTTGCCCATATCACCTATTAACTTAGGGGCAATATAAACAATGTATTCGTCAATTAAATCTTGCTCGGCAAACACCCCTGCAAGGGTTGCTCCCGCTTCGAGCCAAATATGATTAAATTGCAGTTCAGCAAGACGCTTTAAAACCGCCGATAAATCAACTTTATTGTTAACTGCTGGCACCACTTCGTGTTTAACAAAGTGAGGCCACTTGGTGTGATTATCAAGCGAAGTGGTAAAAATTATTACCGGGCTCTCGATGCTGAATAACGCAAGCTCAGGCGTTAACCTGTTTTGTGAGTCAATAATGATTCGGGTTGGTTGGCGCAAAGGCAACGAGGTTGGCATGGTAAATGGCAACTCATCAACACGGACATTAAGTTTTGCATTATCAGTAATAACGGTGTCTGCACCGGTTAAGATAGCGCAGCTTTGCGCACGAAATGCTTGCACATCTTGGCGCGCTTGAGGGCCTGTTATCCATTTACTTTGACCGTTATTTAGCGCAGTTTTACCATCTAAACTACACGCCATTTTACAGGTTACATATGGCAACCCAGTTTCCATACGCTTTAAAAAGCCTTTGTTTAAGTCGCGCGCTTGTTGCTCAAGTAAGCCAGATGCCACACTAATACCAGCGTCAGCTAAAATCTGCAGGCCGCGACCACTTACCGCAGGGTTTGGGTCAACCATAGCAGCAATCACCTTGCTTACACCCGCAGCTTTTAAACCTTCGGCACAAGGCGGAGTGCGTCCATAATGACTACAAGGCTCTAAAGTGACATAGGCAGTGGCGCCCTTTGCTTTATCGCCAGCTACAGCCAACGCATTCACTTCAGCATGGCCCTGCCCTGCGATTTGATGAAACCCTTCGCCGACTATTTCGTCATCTTTAACCAGTACACAGCCAACATTCGGGTTTGGCGTGGTAGTAAAACGGCCGTGTTTAGCAAGCTCAATGGCACGCGCCATATAAACAGTATCAAGTTCTGTAAACGACATGATTAATCACCTAAACGAGCGATTTCTTCTCCAAACTCGCGAATGTCTTCAAATGAACGATAAACCGACGCAAAGCGCACATAGGCTACTTTGTCGAGTTTTTTCAGCGACTCCATGATGCATTCGCCAATTAAGTGGCTAGAGATTTCACGCTCACCGGTAGCACGAAGTTGAGATTTAATGATGTTAACGACTTCGTCGACCTGCTCAGTGCTCACTGGGCGTTTCTCTAAAGCGCGATGCAAGCCATTCAGTAACTTGTCTTCGTTAAATGGTTCGCGGCTACCGTCTTGCTTGATGACTCTTGGCATCACAAGTTCAGCGCCTTCAAAGGTGGTAAAGCGCTCATGGCATTCGTTACATTCACGTCGACGTCTCACTTGGTGACCACCGCCAACAAGTCGAGAATCAATTACTTTAGTATCTTTTGCGGTGCAAAAAGGGCAATGCATAGGGTTCTAGTTCCGTTTATAAAAAACAAAAAGGCCGCTTAGTAAGCGGCCTTTATGATAGCAAAAAACAACGCTATTGTTATCTTAATTACGGTTTAACCAGTAATTAAGCGTAAACTGGTAATTTTTTACAGATAGCTTTAACTTTCTCTTTTACTTCTGCTTGTACTGACTCATCGTTGATGTTGTCTAGTACGTCACAGATCCAGCCAGCAAGCTCTTTTGACTCAGCTTCTTTGAAACCACGGCGAGTAATAGCCGGAGAACCAATACGAAGACCAGACGTTACGAACGGTGAACGTGGGTCGTTTGGTACTGAGTTTTTATTTACAGTGATGTTAGCGTTACCTAGAGCAGCGTCAGCATCTTTACCTGTGATATCTTTATCGATTAGGTCTAGAAGGAATAAGTGGTTGTCTGTTTTACCAGAAACAACTTTGTAGCCACGCTCTTGCAGTACTTCAACCATAGCTTGAGCGTTCTTAACAACTTGTGCTTGGTACGCTTTGAATTCTGGTTGTAAAGCTTCTTTGAAAGCAACCGCTTTAGCAGCGATGATGTGGCATAAAGGACCACCTTGACCGCCAGGGAAAACGGCGCTGTTTAGCTTTTTGTAGATCTCTTCATCACCACATGCAGAAACGATTAGACCGCCACGAGGACCCGCTAATGTTTTGTGAGTTGTTGTTGTAACAACGTGTGCGTGAGGGATTGGACTTGGGTATACACCCGCTGCGATAAGACCAGCAACGTGAGCCATATCTACGAATAAGTATGCGCCAACTTTATCAGCGATTTCACGGAATTTAGCCCAGTCAACAACGCCTGAGTATGCAGAGAAACCAGCGATGATCATTTTTGGCTTGTGCTCTAATGCAAGCGCTTCAACTTGAGCATAATCAATTTCACCTGTTTCGTCGTTTAGGCCGTATTGAATTGCATTGTACGTTTTACCAGAAAAGTTAACGTGTGAACCGTGAGTTAAGTGACCACCATGAGCTAAGCTCATACCCAGTACTGTATCGTGCGGCTGAAGAAGTGCTTGGAAAACAGCTGCGTTTGCTTGTGAGCCCGCATGCGGTTGAACGTTAGCGTAATCTGTGCCGAATAATTCGTTTGCACGGTCAATTGCTAATTGCTCAACAACATCAACATGCTCACAACCGCCATAGTAACGTTTGCCTGGATAACCTTCAGCGTATTTGTTGGTAAGCTGAGAACCCTGCGCTTCAAGTACGCGTGGGCTACAATAGTTTTCAGACGCGATCAGTTCGATGTGCTCTTCTTGACGAGCCGTCTCTTTAGTGATGGCTGCAAATAACTCTGGATCGAAATCCGAAATATTCATGCTACGTTCTAACATGGGGTCTCCTAAGGCAACGTGTATGGTGTTTTTTGAAGGCTGTATTGTACGCTTAAAACGCACTTTTGCCTATCTTGTAAAGATGAACATATTTAAACAGGGATTGAATTTATTTCACAGTGTTTTAATAATGATATTTTTTTATTGATACATAATAAAAATTTATAGATTTAAAATATTCCATAGATATTTAAAATGTTATTTCAACGAAAAACCGCCCGATTAAATTGCGTTTTTATAGGGACAAACTAAGCTTATAGGACTAGTCAATATCAAGGATGGTATAAGTACATGTTAGCTAAACCAATATACGAATTCGTCCCCTACGGATACTTTTTTCTTGGCATAAGCTGTATCGCATTGGCAAATAATTATGTACCAACTCTCATAGGTGTAATCTTATTTTTATTAGGTGCTAATATTTGGCGGATGCGTTCAGAAGCCAGAAGAACCGATCATTCAAGCCAGCGTGTTAAACAAAAAAAACGTCGCTATTACTATGAATTTAAACCCTTTATCATTTTTATTTCGGCTTTCACCTTGATGCAATGGACGCACAGTGAACTCGTCTCGATGATCAGTATTTTGCTGTGTATTTCGGCCGGGGTCATTCTTATCATGCGGGTTTTAAACCGACATAGTCACTCGTTACTTCATTAAAGGCTTCATTAAAAGACTGCATTAAAAAGAGCGGCTTAGCCGCTCTTTATACCTTTATTAAGCACTAAGCTAATTTATTTAACAGCTCAGTTCGAAGCAATTGATAATCAAACTTAATATCTTCAGCCAAACAGTCATTTGCTAGCGCATCAGCAAGCGGTTTTGGCATAGGTAGTTCGATGTCTAAAATTTGCTCTACGCTGTCTTTAAATTTAGCTGGGTGTGCAGTCGCTAAAAAGATACCTGCACTGCCATCAGCTAGATTTTCTTTCAAGCCCTGATAAGCAATTGCAGTATGAGGCTCTGCGATGTAACCTGTTTGATGAATTTTTTTCATCACTTCTTTTGTTTCTTCTTCACCAACACAGCTTGAATAAAAGTCATTATAACTAAACCATTCGTTATCCAACATAAACTGAACACGCGGCCAGTTATTCGGCTTACTTACATCCATCGCGTTCGATAGTGACTCAAGCGTATCATTCGGTGCCCACTCTTTATTTTGTAAGAAACGTGGCACCGTGTCGTTTTGGTTAGTTGTAGCGCTTAATTTCGCTACTGGCATACCAAGCACAGCACCGATCATCGCGGCACACACATTACCAAAGTTACCACTTGGGACTGAGATATGCGCTTTACTACGCTGCTCTTTTGGTAATTGAGCAATCGCTTCAAAGTAATAGCAAACCTGTGCAACTAAACGACTGATGTTGATTGAGTTAGCAGAGTTTAGACCTAGCTTTTGTTTCACTTCATCATCTAAAAACGCCTGTTTTACCATGCTTTGGCAATCATCAAAGCTACCATCAACCGCATAGCAGTGAATGTTGTTGCCTAACGTTGTGAATAGCTTTTGCTGCGCTAATGAAATTTTACCTTTCGGGTATAAGATCACGACATCGATATTTGGCTTATTATAAAATGCATGGGCAACTGCAGCCCCTGTATCGCCTGATGTAGCCGTTAAAATCGTGACTTTTTCACCCTGATTAAATTGCGCAAGACACTCAGCCATAAAACGGCCACCAAAGTCTTTAAACGCAAGCGTTGGGCCATGAAATAATTCAAGGCAATAAATATCTTTTTCTACTTCAACTAATTTCACATCAAAGTTAAACGCATTTTGCACCATCTGTGCAACGGTATCGGCAGGAAGCTCGTCACCAATCAGGTGCGATAAAATCTTACTGCTACGGCTCACAAAGTCTAAATCAAGTAACTTATCAATGTCTTGAATTGGTGTAAGGCTATTAGGGAAGAATACACCTTGATTACGCCCTAAACCCGTTTTTACCGCTTCAACAAACGACACCTGTTGTGTTTCATCTTTTAAATTATGTAATTGCATGTTTATTCCTTAAATTCTTTAAAGCTGTCGTGTGCCAAGCTGATCAAGTTGGCAGATGTGGCAGAAGCCCTGCTCATTGATGTAATTATCATTCAGCCAAGCTGCACACTGCTTAGCAGCTTCCAGGCTCTTACACACGGTAAATAATGTTGGGCCAGCACCAGAAATACTGACAATCTCTGCACCAAGCTCTGGCAAGGCACTCTTTGCTTCGGCAAAGCCTTGAATGAGCGGTGCGCGATGTGGCTCAGCGATTTCATCACTCATAATGGAAAGCGCTGCGTCAAAGCGACCTGTAAGCAATAAGCTGCTAAATGCAGAAAGTCGCTGTGCGAACTCAACACTGTCGTGCATTGATAATTGCGTTGGCAAGACCGAACGCGCTTTTGCGGTATTCAGTGAAAATCCCGGAAAAGCCGCTACGTAATACCATTGATTATCAACAGGTAACGAAATTGACTTGTTCGGAATGAGTTCACCAGTTAATTGCAAGCCACCTAAATAACAGGGTGTGATGTTATCGTAATGACGACCGCCACTAACAATGGCTTCAAAATCAGCCATCAACTCGATAAGTTGCTCTTGAGATAAGTTGGTTTCAGCGAACTTATCAAGGGCTGCAAACGCAGCCACCACAGAACAGGCACTCGAACCTAAACCTGAACCAATTGGTAGGTTCTTTTTAAGCTCAAGTTTTACCGCTGGCATAGTCGGTGCAACGTGTTCTTTAAAATGAATTAAACATTGATAAGCCAAGTTTTCTTCAGCATTAGCAGGCAGTTTGTGGGCATAGTCGCCAGAGCAGACAAAAGTATCTTGCTCAGCGGCACTCACCTCTACAACATCGCCTAATAAGGTGCCATCGATTGGTGCTAGCGCAGCACCTAACGCATCAAAGCCTACAGCAAAATTCCCGATTGAAGCGGGTGCATATACACGGATCATGACCAGCTCCTAACGTGTTAACGTTTTTAAAATGTCGGCAAATACACCTGCAGCCGTTACTTCAGCACCTGCGCCATAACCACGAATAACAAACGGACGAGGTTGATAATATTGACTTAAGATGGCCAGTGCATTTTCACCGTCACGGATATCATAAAGAGCATGGTTACTATCTACGGCTTCAATGCCTACTTTACATTGACCGTTTTCAATAGTACCCACATAACGAAGTACTTTACCTTCGCTTGCAGCACTTTGTATACGGTCGTTAAACTGTGCATCAAGTGATGGTAGTTTTGCCATGAAATCTGCTACAGAATCACCTTCTGCAAACCCTTTTGGTAAAACAGATTCAACTTCGATATCGCTTAGTTCTAACTCAAGACCCGATTCACGAGCAATGATCAGTAGTTTTCGAGCAACATCAGTGCCTGATAAATCATCACGCGGATCTGGTTCTGTAAAACCACTTTCTTTTGCTTTTAACGTGGCTTCGCTAAGTGATAAACCATCTTGTAGCGCACCAAACATATACGATAATGAACCCGACAAGATACCGCTGAACTTAATAAGCTCATCACCGGCACCAAAGAGTGATTTCAGGTTATCAAGTACTGGTAAGCCTGCACCTACGTTTGTTTCGTATAAAAACTTACGATTATTCTTCTGTGTCGCTGCAACTAAATCTTGGTAGTAAGCATACGAGCTAGTATTGGCCTTTTTGTTTGCCGCAACAACGTGGAAACCGGCATTCAAGAAATCAACATATTGCCCAGCAAGCTTATCGGCTGAGCTACAATCTACGATCACAGGGTTAATTAAATGGTTTTGTTTAACAAATTGCTCGACCAAATTTAAATCAAATGCCTGCTCTGACACGGCTAATTTGTCTTGCCAACCATCAAAAGCAATGCCTTCGCTATCTAGATAAAGCTGCCTTGAATTAGCAACACCGTACAAGTTCAGTTTAATATTACGTTTTTCAAGCCATGCTTGTTGACGCTTTAACTGCTGGATAAGTTCTTGACCTACTAAGCCACAGCCAAGTAAAAACACATCGATTGAAGGAATGTGAGTAAAGAAGTTCTCATGGCACACTTTCACTGCGTCGTTGCATAGTTCACCATCGATAACCGCTGAAATAGCACTCTCAGTCGAGTCTTGTGCAATAGCAACAATGTTAACCTGCGCTTGAGCTAATGAAGCAAAGAACTTAGCTGCTAAGCCTTTGTGCGCACGCATGTTATCACCAACTAGGGTTACAATCGCAAGGTTACGCTGTACTTGAACTGGTTCGATTAAACCGGCTTGTGATTCTAATTCGAAAGCAGTTTGTAATGCTTCTAGAGCAAGTGATAGGTCGCTCTCATGCACACAGAAACTGATACTAAATTCACACGAAGATTGTGTGATTAGTACAATTGACACATTGTCATGCGCCAATGCATTAAATACTTTTGATGCCATACCCACTTTGCCTTTCATACCTGGGCCAGACACCGTTAACATAGCGAGGTTTTGTAAACTTGATAGCGCTTTAACAGGCTCGTTCGACACACTGTCGTTACTGATCACTGAACCTTCAGCACGTGGGTTATGAGTATTTTTGATCTCGCACGGCACACCTGCTTTAGCACAAGGTAAAATCGTTTTCGGGTGCAATACTTTCGCACCAAAGTAAGACAGCTCCATTGCTTCTTTATAAGATAACGAATCAACCTTAGATGCTTTTTTGATATAACGCGGGTCAGCATTGTAAACACCGTCAACATCAGTCCAGATCTGGCATACATCAGCTTCTAAACATGCCGCAGCTATTGCTGCTGAGTAATCTGAACCATTGCGACCAAGTGTTGTTAGTTCTCCCTGCTCATTGGCAGCAGTGAAACCCGGCATGATATAAATAGTGCTCGGTGCTGCTTTTAATGCAGCTTGAAAACGTAACTTACTTGCGGCCAAGTCAGCTTCAGCATCAATGTAGCCACCTACAGATGCAATACAGTCTGTTGCTTCTAAATAACGAGCATTACTTTCTTTAAGCATACACTCCATCAAGGCAACACTAACGCGCTCACCAAAACTAATTGCATAAGCACGTACTTGGTCTGGGCAACACTTCAAAAGTGCAACACCATCCAGTTTATTCTTAAGTTCGTTTAAATCAGGCCAATTCACTACCTGACCAAAGTCAGCTTCAACAGCAGCTTTTAATTGTTCACAGCGCGCAACCAATGCTTGCCATAACTCTCTAAAATCTTGCCCCTGCTCTGCAGCGCTTGCTAATGCAACTAATGAATCTGTCATGCCACCTGGTGCTGACAGCACTAACAGCATTTCATCGCGTAATTCTTCTTTGACTAACTGAGCTACCTGTTGCAAACATGCGTAGTCGGCCAAGGACGACCCACCAAATTTTAATACTCGCATTATTTATGTTTCCTCATTCCATAAACGAAAAAGGCCTGTGTTCTAGTGAACACAGGCCTATAAATTTGTTGCACCGACCTATGCCACTATCCCGTAAGGATGATGGTTGTAATAATAATGGTCGTTGCGTGATTAAATGTTTTCATAGCCTTTAGACTGCCTTAAATGTAGCCAAGCTGTCAACCCTTAAAGAAAAGATAAATTATGCACTTTTGTTATACAAAAGATTAATGAATACCAAATTTATGCAAAGTTGCTTTCAGTCGAACAATATCTATCGGCTTATCGATGAAATCAATGGCTCCCAAACTAGCTACTTTTTGCTTCATTTGCGCTTGAATATCAGCTGAAATAACTATAACAAAGCACTCTATTTTCTCTGCTTTGATCGTTTCAAGTACAGCAACACCATCTAGCTCTGGCATAGTTAAATCCAAACACAATAGATCAAAGTTTTGCTCGCGTAGTAAAGCAAGTGCTTCTCGACCATTGGTTGCTTGTTGAATATCAGCACTTAAACAGTTACCTAAGCACCGAACTACTTGTTTGCGAGCTATACTTGAATCATCACAAACCAGTATTGAAAAATTAGGGTTATTCATGAATATAAAAATCTTCGCTGTAGCAAATACAACATCTAAAAAGGCTAAAGTAAAAGACGAGCGAAATTTATAACACACTTTTATTGGTGCAGTAAGGTTAAGTTTTTTTAAAAAATAGTAACAATTTATAAATACTCCAGTAAAAAAGGATTTATTTATTTATTTTTAACCGTTTATTAGCTAACTTTAGAACTAATTGAATGTATTACAAATGTAACCAAGGAGCTATGGGTATTCTATGTTACAGAAAAGCCTATCAAAAGAATTGTTAACAAATGTGCTCTCGGTCTACTTCTTACTCACTTTTGTAGTGACCTGTGGGCAGGTTATTGCTGAATATGTAAACACTAAAGATTACATTCGTGACGAATTAACCACTTTACAAAAAACATTTAGCCGTAGTTTAACCCGTGCAATTTGGGAACTTAACGATAAACAAACCATCACAACAGCTGAAGGCTTACTCGCAATTCCTATGATCGAAGGCATTATTGTGCGCGATGATAGTGGCGAGGTACTCTCACAATTAGGTCGCTCATTAGATATTCACGAGCTATATAGCCAGCAGTTAGTGCAAGAAGAAGCGATAATTGAAGATACACCATCCGGTTTATTCGGCTATACATTTCCGCTTATTTTTGAGTTTTCGGGTAAAACAACTCAAGTAGGCGATGTAACCTTATTCTCAAGCCGAGAAGTGGTATTTAGCCGCATCATGATCTCTATTTATTTTCTAATCGGTAACGCAATGATCAAAACCACCTTTTTGATCATACTTTTCTTACTAGCATTTAGAAAACGCTTAACTGAACCACTTGCGCAATTTACAGAACAAATTGAAGATCTTGAACTAAACGATTTAGAAGGCCGCCATATCGAGATCCACACAACTGAACACAACGAATTAAAAGTAATGGAAGAATCTTTTAACCGTTTAATAGATAAAGTTGTTCTCTACCGAGAAGAGCTGGAACATACTCAGAAAGAGCTTGTACTTAGTAATGAAAAACTCGACCAACATAATTTACAGTTAGAGCAAGAAGTCGCGCGCAAAACATCTAACCTTAGCCAAGCGATGATGGATTTGCAGCAACAGAAATATGAATTAGAAAAACAAAAGCTAACACTGACTGAAGAGATAGACCTTCGTAAACAAACTGAACAAGAACTCATAACCAAGCAAACTGAGTTACAGCGCTATGTTGATGAGTTGAACTTAGCACAGGAGCGCCTAGTCGGCTCCGAGAAAATGGCTGCTTTAGGCGGCTTAGTTGCAGGTATTACCCATGATGTAAATACACCAATCGGGATTGGTGTGACTGCGACTTCATTTTTACAAGAACGTTTAGATCAGATTGAAGCGGCATACAAAGAAAAAACCCTATCACCAAAAGCGCTTGAAGAGTTTATTAATGACGCCAAGCAAAGCACTAGCTTACTTACTAGTAATTTAGACCGTGCATCAGAGTTGGTTGCAAGTTTCAAACAAATTGCAGTCGATCAAGCCAGTGAAGCAGTACGTACTATTAATTTCAAAGAGTATTTAGGTGAAGTGATCCGCTCTTTACATCCAAAACTAAAGAAAACATCTCATCATATCAATTTAGATTGCCCTGAAGATTTAACACTCAACCTGCCAGCAGGCGCTATTAGCCAAATTTTTACAAACTTGATCATGAACGCACTTATTCATGGCTTTGAAGGTATTGAAAGTGGCATCATAGATATCATAATTAAAGACGAAGAAGATGAAGTCGTTATCGACTTTAAAGATAATGGTAATGGTGTATCCGAACATCAGCTAGAAAAACTGTTTGACCCGTTCTTCACAACCAAGCGTGATCAGGGTGGCAGTGGGTTAGGTACTCATATCACTTTAAACTTAGTGAAGCAAACCCTTGGCGGTGATATAGAAGTAACAAGCGAAGTTGGAAAAGGCTTGCATTACCATATTAGTTTCCCAAAAAACATGCCTAAACCGCTCTCAATGTTTAACTCATAAGCAATTCGTACTGATGGCGAAATGATTCATTTCGGCATCAGTTTTTTATTGTTATGATTGGGCAAATTTATTGAAAGGATTAGCCTAATTATGTGGTTTAGTAACCTTATCTGTTACCGTTTTAAACAAGACGTTTCATACTCTCAAGAAGACTTCGACAAAGCCCTAGAACAAGATCTGTTCCGCTCATGTACAGGCCAAGAGCTTTCAACATTTGGTTGGACAAAAGCCTTTGGTAAGCATGGTCAAACTCTATCTCACTTCTCTCAAGACAGCATTTTAGTATGCGCTAAGCGTGAAGAAAAAGTACTGCCTGCGGCCGTTATCAACGAATTGGTTGCAGAGAAAGTTGAGCAAATCGAAGCGGAAGAAAACCGTCCGGTAAAGAAAAAAGAAAAAGACGAACTAAAAGAAAATATTCTGCACACTTTACTGCCTCAAGCATTTAAAAAGTCGAGCCTACAGTTTGCGTTTATTGACCAAAAGAATGGCTGGGTTGTCGTTAACAGCGCAAGCTTTAATAAAGCAGAAGAGCTTTTAGCCCTACTTCGTAAATCACTTGGCACGCTACCTGTCGTACCTGCATTTGCTAATTATGATTTAGATGTATTTTTAACAGATTGGTTAACTAATTTCAGCACTCCTGAAGGCTTCTCTATCGGTAACGATGCAGAGCTTGAAGAAGCCGATGACAGTGGTGCTCAGGTTAAATTGAAAGGCCATGACTTATCATGTGACGAAGTAAAGTCACACCTAGAAAATGGTAAGCGCGTAACTAAACTGGCTCTTGATTGGCAAGAACGCGTTAAGTTCATGCTACAAAACGATGGTTCGATTAAGCGTCTAAGCTATTCAGAAACATTAAAAGAAGAAAACGCCGACATTCCAAAAGAAGATATGGCGGTAAAACTTGATGCTGACTTCATCTTAGCGTCAGAAGAAATTAAACAGTTGCTAGAAGAGCTGACCCAAGGCTTAGGCGACGCTGAAGATTTATAAAATTAACCTAAATGTTAATTAACACAAAGCGCGACTTGGTCGCGCTTTGTGTTTTTAGCTATTCAGTAAAAATGGCTTTGACCTCATCAAGCATATCGTGATATTCGTCTTCATTAAATAACTCAAGCGATTCTATTACGCCTTTATCTACATATGTTTGCAATGCTGCCGATTTGTCAGAAACCTGCAAGATGCCTTCTAAAATCGCGCCAATACGAATAAAGTCAACATAGCATATATGCTCTGGACGATAGTTTGGATTTGCCCAGCTTTCAGCAACTTCGACGAACTCATCAGTAAAGCCCCAAGCACGCATAATTGCGCCACCTACTTTGCCTCCTAACTTTTGGATAGCGTGTGCCAAAAAACTTGGATTTGCAAAAACTTCAGGGTGCTTTTCAGCCTCAGTCAAAATTGGCAACACGCCTATGTTATAGACTAATGAAGCTAGCGTAATGGTATCTCGGTTCAGTGATGTTTGCTTATTTCGACGTAAGAAAAAGTCCATTAGAGTAATTGAGTGACATGCAACTTTAAGGGTTTTTTGCCATGCTTTATCCATATACCCTTTTATCAGCTCATTATGCGATACAAACAATTGCTCCATCGCCATTGCGGTGGCAATATTTTTGATTTGACGTAGACCAATTCGTGTGACGGCTTGATGAAGATTGGTGACTTTAACTGAGCGCCCCATAAATGCACTGTTGGCCACTTTAATCATTCGTGCCGATAACGCTGGATCATGGGAGATAACATCTGCCATATCCATCAAGTTTACTTCTGGGTTATCTGCTGCTTGCCTCACTTTTACTGCAACTTCAGGTAATGTCGGTAACACTAAAGTGTCATTATTTATTCTGTCGACCAATATGGTCAGTAATGCATTCTCTGTTGACATATGCGTGCCATCCTCTTGGGTTAGTTTGCCAAAATAAAGACAAACTAATGACTGACATTATTAGATTAGTTCTTGTTTTAGTATTGTCTAACTTAACGCTAAAGTTAAGAAAATCACAGAAATTATCTCTTTTTATGCTTTTTAATCATGTAACTGATAAATAAATATCGCTTCTAGCGCTGTATACTTGCCATGTATATGGCAGGTTTGCTTTAATGCATACACTTTTTGTTTTAATAACAATGACTCTCACTAAAATCGGGAACGGGCAAAATGACATTAAATAAAATTAGCCAAGCACTTATCTTATCAGGTGCTGTTTTTCTTGGTGCATGTTCTGATCAGCAAGCAACCACTTCTCAAACTCAGCCTGCTGCAGAGCAAACAAAGCAAAGTATTGAACAGAACAACCCACAACTTATCAATGCAGATGAAAACCGTTTAGACATTTACACAGACTTCACACTTACTTCTGATCTTAGCCACCTGAGTGATAACCAAAAGCAAATGGTTGGTAAGTTGATCGATGCCTCAAAAATTATGGATGAGCTATTCTGGCGCCAAGCATTTGGTGAGAACAAAGACGCTTTCTTAGCAAAAATTAATGATGAAAAAGTTCAGAAGTTTGCAGATATCAACTACGGCCCTTGGGATCGCTTAAACGGCGACCAAGTTTTCTTATCAGGTTATGAAGAAAAGCCTCTAGGCGCTGAATTTTACCCAAGCGATATCACTAAAGAAGAATTAAACAACGCAATCGTTGATGACAAAACAGGTCTTTACTCAGTGATCAAACGTGACGAGAAAGGCCTTCTTTACAGTGTGGCTTACTCTGTTGAGTACGCACAAGAGCTAGAAAAAGCAGCCAACTTGTTACGTGAAGCAAGCAAGCTCGCTGATGATAAAGAATTCGCTAACTACTTAAGCATGCGTGCAGATGCACTAGTAAATGATGACTTTCAACCATCTGATTTTGCATGGATGGATATGAAAAATAACCCTATTGACGTGGTTATTGGTCCTATTGAAACCTATGAAGATCAACTATTTGGTTACCGTGCGGCGTATGAATCTTATGTACTAATCAAAGACTTGGCATGGAGCGAGCGTTTAGCTAAATTCGCTGCTTTCTTACCTGAGCTACAAAAAGGTTTACCTGTAGACGAAAAATATAAGCAAGAAGTCCCAGGTTCAGACGCTGACCTAAATGCTTATGATGTCGTTTATTACGCAGGCCACTCAAATGCGGGTAGTAAAACAATTGCTATCAACTTGCCAAATGATGAGCAAGTACAGCTAGAAAAAGGCACACGTCGTTTACAGCTTAAAAACGCAATGCGTGCTAAGTTCGATAAAATCTTAGTGCCTATTTCAGAACAGCTAATTGTTCCTGAGCAACGTAAACACATTACCTTTGACGCTTTCTTCGCAAACACGATGTTCCACGAAGTAGCGCACGGTTTAGGCATTAAAAACACCATTACGGGTAAGGGTACTGTTCGCCAATCATTGCAAGAGCATGCAAGTGCCCTTGAAGAAGGTAAAGCGGATATCTTAGGTCTTTACATGGTTGAGCAATTACTTAAGAAAGGCGAGATCACTGACGGTACATTAGAAGATTACTACATCACCTTTATGGCTGGTATCTTCCGTTCAGTGCGTTTTGGTGCTTCAAGCGCACATGGTAAAGCGAATATGATCCGCTTTAACTTCTTCGCTGAAGAAGGCGCATTTTCTAAAAATGCTGACGGCTTATACAGCGTTAACATGGAGAAAATGAGCCAAGCAATGGAAAAACTATCGCGCTTAATCTTAACGATTCAAGGTGACGGTGATTACCAAAAAGTTGATCAGCTAATCGCAACTCATGGTGAGATCAAAGCAGAGCTAGCGAAAGATTTAGAAAAATTAAGCCAAGCTAATATCCCTGTTGATGTTACTTTCAAACAAGGCAAAGAAGTATTAGGCCTTTAATACCAGCCTTGTCTGATATAAAAAACGCTGCAATTGCAGCGTTTTTTATTATTCTCGTGCGACAAAACTTAATCCATATTTGCTATTCAGCTGGACTATATCACCACTAATCAACATCTTATTTAACTCTGAATTAA